>JAEZBP010000236.1 GCA_023427125.1 Pseudomonadota bacterium
GCTCGACGGAGGGCAGGACGGCGGCGTGGACGCGGGGAGCGACGCCGGGATGCCCGGCTGCGCGGGCCCGCCGGGGCTCTACGCGGACGGCTCGTGCACCGAGCTGGCGGAGGGCGTGCGCGCGTACCGCCCGCGCTTCGAGCTCTGGTCGGACGGAACCGAGAAGGAGCGCTTCGTCCACCTGCCGGCGGGGACGCAGATCGACACGAGCGATCCGGACAACTGGGGCTTCCCGCTCGGCACCCGCCTCTACAAGACGTTCTCGCGCGAGGGGCGGAGGCTCGAGACGCGCCTGCTCGAGAAGGTGAGCGAGGCGCGCGGCCCGGACGGCTGGACGATGCGCGCGTACGCCTGGAGCGCCGATCAACGCTCGGTGAGCGAGGTCGGCCCCTTCGGCGCCCGCGACGTCCTCGGCACCGAGCACGACGTGCCGACCCGGCAGCAGTGCGTGCGCTGCCACTCGGTCGCCCCCGACGACGTCGCGGTCGGCTTCTCCGCGATCCAGCTCGCTCACGACGAGGGAGGCGTGACGCTCGCGAGCCTCGCCGCCGAGGGCCGGCTCAGCGCCGCGATCCCCTCGGCCCTCGTCCCCGGCGACGCGCGCGAGCAGGCCGCGCTCGGCTACCTGCACGGCAACTGCGGCAACTGCCACGGCGGCGCCTCCGCCGAGCACGGCCTCGATCTCTGGCTGCGGGTCGGCGCGAGCGACGTCGCCTCCACCCCGAGCTTCACGACCTCCGTCTGCACCTGCTCGGTGTGGTCGGCCACCGGGCCGGGCGGCGAGGTGGTGGACCTCCGCGTCGCGCCGGGCGAGCCGGACCTCAGCGTGTTCATCCACCGCATGCGCTCGCGGATCGCGACCGACATGATGCCGCCGATGGGCACCGAGCACGCCGACGAGGAGGGCCTGCGCGTGCTCTCCGAGTGGATCGCCTCGCTCCCCGAGGACGCCAACGGCTGCCCCCACGGGTGCCCTTTCCCGTAGGCCGAGTCCTCCAGTCTGAATTTCGCGCAGAGCGCAGCGGGCCCCGCTCTGCGTCTCTGCGCCCCTGCGCGAAATTCCAAGCAGAGCTAGCGACGCGCGAGCTCGGCCTTGGCGGCGCGCCAGCGGCGATCGAGCTCCTCGGCGTCGAGCGCCTCGAGGCGCACGCCCTCCGCCTGGGCGCCGCGCTCCACGATCGCGAAGCGCTCGCTGAAGCGATCGAGCGCCCGGCGCAGGGCGGCCTCCGGATCGAGCGCGCGCTTGCGGGCGTAGCTCGCGATCGCGAAGAGCAGATCGCCGAGCTCCTCCTCGGCGCGCTCGGCGCCCTCGGCCTCGTCGAGCTCTCGGAGCTCCTCGTCGATCTTCGCGCGCACTCCCGCCGCGTCGGGCCAGTCGTAGCCGACCCGCGCGGCCTTCTCGCCGACCCGCACCGCGCGCAGGAGCGCCGGCATCGCCACCGGCACGCCCTCGAGCGTGCCGCGGCCCTTCTTCTCCTCGGCCTTGATCGACTCCCAGTTCCTCAAGACCTCGGCGCTGTCCTGCACCTTCACGTCGCCGAAGACGTGCGGGTGGCGGCGCTCGAGCTTGTCGGCGATGCCCGCGATCACGTCGTCGATCGCGAAGCTCCCCTCGGCGCGCCCGAGCTCCGCGAGGAAGACGACCTGCATCAGGAGATCGCCGAGCTCCTCGCGCAGATCCGCCGCCGAGCCGCGATCGATCGCGTCGACGACCTCGAAGGCCTCCTCGATCACGAAGGGGCGCAGGCTCTCGTGGGTCTGCTCGCGATCCCACGGACAGCCACCCGGGCCGAGCAGGCGCCGCATGATCGCGACGAGCCGCGGCAGGCTCTCGCCCGAGCCGCTCACGCCGGCACCTTCATCCCGAGATCGGCGAGGAGCGCCTCGAGGATCCGGCGCCGGTCCGGCTGCTCGCGCCACGCGGGGAGCAGCCGCACCGCGAGCTTCCACGCCTGGTTCTGCGCCTCGCCGAGCTCCATCTTCCACTCGCTCGCCGCCGCGAACGCCCCCACGCGCCCGGCCTGCATCAGGAGCGCGCGATCCTCGGGCGTCCGCTCGAGCTCGCGCAAGAGCTCCTCGAGCGTGCCCTGGAGCGCGAGCCCGAGGATCATCGGATCGAGCCTCACGCTCGCCTCGGCCGCCTCCTCGACGAGCTCCTCGACGCGCCGCAGATCGACCTCGCGCCCCGCGCCGAGCTCGCGCCGCAGGTGGGTCATCAGCGTGTACTCCGCGGCCGCGAGGAACGCGGGCGGCGCGGGCTGCTCGAGGGTCTGCAGGAAGCGCATCAGCGGCCCGGTCTGCTCGTACATCGACTCGTAGAGCTCCTCGGCGGCGCGCGTCCGATCCTCGAGGAGGCGCTCGAGCACCGCCGCCTGCTCGTCGTGGAAGAGGGTGCGCAGCGAGAAGGTCTCGGCGCCGTAGAGCCGCTCGGTCTGGCGGATCACCTCGGTCAGATCGGCGCGCGCGAAGGACTCGCGGAGGCCGTCCTGGCTCGGGCCGCCGCCGCTCGCGCGGACGCCCCCGAGCAGGTTGTGATCGCCGAGGTGGAGGACGGCGAAGTCGAACTCGCGCTGCTCGGTGGTGATCCGGGAGCGGACGCGCAGCCGGCCGAGCGAGAGCCGCGAGGCGCCGCTGCGCGAGAGATCGTGCTCGAGCACCTCGCCGTCGAAGCCGCCGATCCGCGAGCGCCGCTCGGCGTCGTCGAAGACCGTCTCGATGGCGAAGCACGCGGCGATCTTGTCGAGCTCGACCCGCGCCGGCGCGACGAGCGCGTCGTACACGCGCTCGCCCGAGCCGTACTCCGGGCGGTTGCTCGGCGCCGCCGCCAGCCGCTCGCGAAAGCCCGCCTCGAGCGCGACGCCGAAGAGCCGCTCGCCGAGCTGGATCGCGCGCCCCGCGTACTGCAGCACCTGCACCGCCTCGATGCCGCTGAGCTCGTCGAAGAACCAGCCGCAGCTCGTGTACATCAGCATCGCGTGGCGTTGGAGCTCGAGCAGCTCGAGCGCGCGCCGCCGCCCGTCGGCGTCGAGCTCCGGCTCGCCGTGGGCTCGAAAGAACGCGTCGAGCTCCTCCTGGCCGGGCGCGCTGAGCTCCGGATGGCGCAGCCCGGGGGGCCGCGCCCACGGGAAGGGCGGCAGCGGCTCGCTCGCCGCGCCCCGCGCCAGCACGACGTCGATGTAGGCGTCGCGCGCCTCCCACGCGCCCCTCATCAGGGCGCCCGCCTCGCGCTCGTAGGGTCCGGCGAGCTCGTCGCGCAGCCAGTCGAGGCTGGCCCGGAGCGGCGCACGCCACCACTGCTGGGCGCCGCCGCCCGAGGCGCAGCCGCAGTCGGAGCGCCAGCGCTCGACGCCGTGCGCGCAGCTCCAGCTCGTGTTCGGGACGATCTGCGCCTCCCACGCCGGCATCAGCTCGAGCACCTCGCCGTAAGTCGAGAGGCGCACGCCGGGCTCGCGCTCGATGCGCGCGAGGGCCACCGCCAGCGCCATCTCGCCGTAGCGGTGGTGGTGGCCGTAGCTCTCGCCGTCGGTCGCGATGTGGATCACCTGCGGCTCATCGCGGCCGCGGACGAACGCGCCGAGCAGGCGCTCGGCGAAGCGGTGGCCGTCGTCGAGCAGCCGCTCGAAGGCGACCGCGCGCGAGATCGGTCCGTCGTAGAAGAAGAGCGCGATGGTGCGGCCCGAGGGGAGCCGGCAGAGGTAGGGGCGGCGCGGATCGACGCGCTGCCCGCTCACGTCCTCCCAGGGGCCGCCGGGGCGGCGCACGCGCGCGGCCTGGTGAGGGGCGAGCACCGTGAAGCGGATCTCGTGCTCGGCGAGCACCTCGAGGCTCTCCACGTCGACCGCGGTCTCCGCGAGCCACATGCCCTCGGGGCGCCGGCCGAAGCGCCGGGTGAAGTCGCTTACGCCCCAGCGCACCTGCGTGACCTTGTCCCGCCGGCTCGCGAGCGGGAGGATCATGTGGTTGTAGACCTGCGCCATCGCCACGCCGTGCCCGCCGAAGCGGGCGGCGCTCTCGCGATCGGCCTCGAGGATCGCGCGATACACCTCGGGCTCGGCGTGCTCCATCCAGCCGAGCAGCGTCGGCCCGATGTTGAAGCTCATCCGCGCGTAGTTGTTGGTGATGGCGATGATGCGATCGTGATCGTCGAGGATGCGCGCGTGGGTGTTGGGCGCGTAGCACTCGCGGGTCACCCGCTCGTTCCAGTCGTGCGCGGGCCAGGCGCTCTCCTGCTGCTCGACCCGCTCGATCCACGGGTTCTCGCGGGGCGGCTGGTAGAAGTGCCCGTGGACCACGACGAGCCGGGGCGCGCTCACGGCATCGCCCCCGGCGCGCGGAAGATCACCGCCGCGAGCGGAGGCAGCGTGATCGCCATCGACGCCGGCCGCGCGTGGAGCGGGACCGGCCGCGCGATCACCTGCCCGAGGTTGCCGACGCCGCTGCCGCCGTAGATCACCGCGTCGGTGTTGAGCACCTCCTCCCAGCCGCCCTCGATCGGCACGCCGACGCGATACTCGTAGCGGACCACCGGCGTGAAGTTGATCGCGACGAGGAGCGGCGGCGTCGGCGGATCGGCGAGCCGGAGGAAGGTGACGGCGCTGTGCTCCGCGTCGCTCCCGTCGATCCACGCGAAGCCGCTCGGATCGGTGTCGCGCGCGTGGAGCGCCGGCTCCTCGCGATAGAGCCGGTTGAGGTCGCCGATCAGGCGGCTGATCGCGGCGTGGGGCGCCTCCTCGAGGAGGTGCCAGTCGAGGGTCCCGTCGTGGTTCCACTCGCGCCACTGCGCGAGCTCGCTGCCCATGAAGAGGAGCTTCTTGCCGGGCTGGGTGAACATCGAGGCGAAGAGCAGGCGCAGGTTCGCGAACTTCTGCCAGCGGTCCCCGGGCATCTTGTTGAGGAGCGAGCCCTTGCCGTGGACCACCTCGTCGTGGCTGAGCGGCAGGACGAAGTTCTCGTGGAAGGCGTAGAGCGAGCGGAACGTGATCTCGTTGTGGTGCCAGCGCCGGTAGAGCGGGTCGCGCTCGAGGTATCGCAGGGTGTCGTGCATCCAGCCCATGTCCCACTTGAGCCCGAAGCCGAGACCGCCAACACGGGTCGGCCGCGAGACCATCGGCCAGGACGTGGACTCCTCTGCGATGATCGCAGCGTCCGGGTGGGCCTCCAGGGCCGCCTCGTTGAGCTGGCGGAGGAAGCGGACCGCGTCGAGGTTCTCGCGGCCGCCGTGCTCGTTCGGGATCCACTCGCCCTCTTTGCGCGAGTAGTCGAGGTAGAGCATCGACGCCACGCCGTCCACGCGCAGCCCGTCGGCGTGGTAGCGATCGAGCCAGAAGAGGGCGTTCGAGACGAGGAAGCTCCGCACCTCGTGGCGGCCGTAGTTGAAGATGTAGCTGCGCCAGTCGGGGTGGAAGCCGCGGCGCGGATCGGCGTGCTCGTAGAGGTGGGTGCCGTCGAAGTCGCCGAGCGCGTGCGCGTCGGTCGGGAAGTGGGCCGGCACCCAGTCGAGGATCACCCCGACGCCGCGCTGGTGCAGGTAGTCGATGAGGTACATCAGGTCCTGCGGCGTCCCGAGCCGATGAGTCGGCGCGAAGTAGCCCGTGACCTGGTAGCCCCAGGAGCCCGCGAAGGGGTGCTCCATCACCGGCAGGAGCTCGACGTGGGTGAAGCCGAGCGCCTCGACGTGATCGGCGAGCTGGGGCGCGAGCTCCCGATAGCCGAGCGAGCGGCCGTCCTCGCGGCGCCACGACGCGAGGTGCACCTCGTAGACGCTCATCGGCGCCGAGAGCGCGTTCTTGGCGGCGCGCTCGCGCATCCACGCGCCGTCGCCCCACGTGTAGTCGAGGTCCCACACGATCGAGGCGGTCGCCGGCGGCACCTCGTGGAGGAAGCCGTAGGGATCGGCCTTCTCGAGCGCGCGGCCGTCGCTCGTCGAGACCACGTACTTGTAGAGCGCGCCCTTCTCCACCCCCGGGACGAAGCCCTCCCAGATCCCGCTCGGCCCGCGCGAGGCGAGGGGATCCGCGGCGGCGTCCCAGCCGTTCCAGTCGCCGACCACGCTGACCGCCGACGCGCTCGGCGCCCACACCGCGAACGAGGCGCCGCCCGCGGCGAGGTGCGCCCCGAGCCGCTCGTAGAGTCGCTGGTGGGTGCCCTCGTTGAAGAGGAAGAGGTCCTGCGAGGACAAGCGGCCGGTCATCGCGCCGATCCTTAGCAGGCACCGCCTCCCGCGAGGAGCCCGATGCGCGCGGGCTTGCCTCGCCCGCGGGGGTCATCTAGGGTCGCGGCTCCTGGAGGTCGGGAAATGCGCGTGCTCTGGATCCTCTTCGCTTCGCTCATCCTGCTGGTCGGGTGCAACACCGGCGAGATCGGCACGGCCTGCTCCGGCGGCGCCACCGAGGCGGGCCTCTGCGTGGAAGGCGCGGTCTGCGCGAGCGACGCCGATCCGGGCGAGGCTCCGCCCGACCCCCCGAACGCCATCCCCTCGTTCTGCCGCGCGATCTGCGACACCAGCTTCGACTGCACGGAGCCGGGCTTCGAGTGCCGCGAGGTCGTCGGCTCGATGGTCCGCGCCTGTCAGCCCGAGGACGACGACACGACGCCGACGCCGGCGGTCGACGGCGGGACCTGAGGGCGGCGCGCGGGCAAGGCGGCGTACGAGCAAGGTGGCCTACAAGAAGTCCGCGATCAGCGCCGCGCAGATCATCGCGGCGGCCACGCGCGTCATCGCGCAGAAGGGCTACGCCCGCACGAGCCTGAACGACATCGCCCGCGAGGCGGGGATGTCGAAGGGCGCGGTGCACTACCACTTCTCCACGAAGGAGGCGCTCGTCGCCAAGGTCCTCGAGACCGCCTGCGACGCGGTCGCCGAGCGGACCAAGGACGCGTGGCAGCGCGGCGGGCAAGATCCCTTCGAGGCCCTGCGCGCCTCGGTGCGCGAGCTCTGGGCCGTGCGCACGAGCGGCTCCGACGAGGTCCGCGTGGTCGCCGACCTGCTCGCGCAGGCGCTCCACGACGAGAGCCTCCGCCCGCAGCTCGCCGGCTACTATCGCTTCGCCTCCGCGCAGACGACCCAGCACCTCGTCACGGTGCTCCGGAGCTTCGGCCTGCGCCCGAAGGTCAGCCCCGAGCTCGTGCCGCGGCTCCTGCTCGGGCTGCTCGACGGCCTCGTGATGCAGGTCTTCGTCGAGCCGGAGGTGATCGACGACGACGAGCTCGTGCGCTCGGTCGAGCTCATCGCGGGCGCGCTCTTCGAGCTCGTGCCAGGACCCGTCGCATGAGCACGTTCTCCGAGGGCACGTTCTTCGAGGGCATCGAGGCGCAGGAGACCGCCCTCCGGATCCTCTCGCAGGCGGTCGCCGGCGAGCGCGTCGCGTCGGCCTACCTCTTCGAGGGCCCGACCGGCGTCGGCAAGCATCGCACCGCGATCGCGCTCGCCAAGCGCGTCCTCGGCGCCCACG
>JAEZBP010000251.1 GCA_023427125.1 Pseudomonadota bacterium
TCCGTCCGAGGTGCTCGGCTCGCGAATCGGCGGAGGTGACGGAGCCCGGGGTGGTGGCCGCCGCCTGCGCGACACCCCGGATGGCTCGCCGCCCGACAGACTTCCGAGCACCTGGGACGGCTCTTCCCCGACAATGGCTCGCGCTGATCGACGCCGGCCTCGTCCGCGAGCACCGCCCCGCACGGGGCGCGACGTGACCGGTGCGACGTGACCGCCGCGAGCGCTTCATGGCCGGTGGCACGTAGCCGCGCCGCGGAGCGCGACCCAAGCTGCCGTTCGTGATGAGGAGAGCGCTCGTGCTCGGCATTGTGCTCCTCGCGGCGTGCGGCGGATCGAGCTCGCTCGCGCGCCGCCCGCCCGCAGATCCACCGCGCCCGGCCGGGCCGATGTGCAGCGAGCTCGCCGTCGCGGACGAGGACGCGCGGATCTTGCAGCTCACGCCCCGCGAGGATGGCGCGCAGGTGCCGTCCTTCCTCCGGGTCGAGCACGCGCCCCCGCGCGAGGCGCTGGTCGCCCGCGTGCACGAGGTGCTCGGCGCGCATGTCGCGCTCGACTTCCTCGAGGAGGGCCGCGTGGTCCGCGCCCGCAGCCGGGACGCGAGAGCCGCACGAGCGGCATGCGCGCTCGCGCAGGACCAGCTCGCGCGGCGTCGGCGCGAGCTCGCGCAGCGCACGTTGGGCTTCCTCACCGAGCAGCTGGGCTGGGTCTACGCTCGGATGAGCGAGGCGCGCAGCGTGGCCGATTTCTATCGGCGCGAGCACGGGACCGCTCGGGATCGCGAAGCGCGCCGCGCTGACATCGCACGGCAGCTGGAGGCGCTCGGTCCCGCGTCACGTCGCACCGCACGCCGACGCGACACGCTGACCCGTGAGGCTCTGGAGCTCGACCAGGCGGACGCCGAAGCAGCCGACCTGTTTCGTGCAGCGAGGATGGTGGGCGATCTGTTCGCCTGGTTGCAGGCGAGATTCGCGGAAGAGCAGCGCCGCCGGGACCGGAGGCTCAGCCTGCAGAGCGTCTGCACGCAGCCCGCCCCGTGTCGCGCGCGGTGAGGCCGAGGAGCGCGACCGACGAGCAGCCGGCGAGACCGAGGCGCCGTTCGCGTCTCGCAGAGCCCCGCGCAGCTCACCGCTGCGGTCTCATGCGCTGCCGCATGTCCTCACGCTCGCAGCCGTACAGACACTCGATGTCCCACGGCGCTCCGTCGGTGTCTTCGAGCCAGGCGGCGACGACCCGCTCGTCTTCGAGCTGCAGCACGAACTCGCAGCTCGTCATCGAGAAGAGGGATCCGCACGGCTCTGAGAGTGGATACCGGAGAAGAGCGGGCGCCGCGCCGGCGGACGACGCGCAGGGTGATCCCCCGAGGAGGCGGCACGCCTCTTCTCGAGAGGCCTCGCGCGCTCGCCTCGCTCCCGCTCGCGCGGCTCGAACGGTGCGATAGCCCTCGTCGGCGCGCCATCGGTCGGGGTCGAAGCGATCGCGATGAGCGGTGAGCGCGATGACCGCCGCCGCTGCGAGGGCAAAGAGATACGGCCACGGCCTGCTTCGTGACACTCTCTGTGTCCCGGCCGCTGCGGCTCGATACGGCCCGTCGCCCTCGACGTGCTGGCGCGGCGGACGTCTCGTTCCACGACGGACCCACGCCGCGACCGCCGCGGCGGCCAGCCCTCCGAGCAGCGTCGTCGCGTCGCCCCAGAGAAAGACCTTGATGGCCGCGACCTCCACGAGCACGAGGGGCGCGAAGAGGCGCAGCGCGAGCGTGCGGCTGGCCGCTGTACCCGGACATCGGCAGGAACACCCGCGCGAGCGACAGCGCCAGCACGCTCGCGTCGATCACCATCGGTGCGCACCGCCTTCGCCCCACCGCTCGCTCGGTGAGAAAGGCGGCGAACGGCGCGGCGATCGGGACGTTGTAATAGAGGAAGTACGCGCGGCGCTCCGCGCTGAGGAACAGCGCGCACACCGCCACGAGGGCGAGGCCCGCGATCCCCGCGAGCAGCACGAGCCGCTCGCGACGGCGGTCGCACAGCGACCCGGCGATCCGGCGCGTCAGCGTGGCGAGCACACGAGGACGATGGGCGGTCGGCCGGCCTCATGCTCCGGAAACTCCGGCGAGCGGGCGACGAGCGCCCCTCGTTGGGCGGGAGCGCCGGGCGACCCGTCATGTGCGAGGAGCCGCCTGACGCGCGTTAGCAGCTACGAACCGGTCGGGAGGTCGGTGGCAGCCCGTCAGTTGCAGCTGCGACTCGGGTCGGTGAGGGTGCGGACGAGCGCCTCGAAGGGCGCTCGCATGCTGTCGCGGCAGATCGACTGCACTGACACCCCGGCGCCCCGGGCCTCGAGCCCTTGGGCCGCGCGCACGAGGCGAACGGGCGGAAAGGCGAGGCCGAGCCCCGGCACATTGCAGCTCGGAACCAGGCGGTTGGACATACTCGGGTCGATGCGCTCCTCCATGCGATCATCTCGAACAGTCAGATCGTCGCTGATCAATGGCGCGTACGAAGTGCGCCCCCCAGGGAGCGCCGCCAGGTCCGAGGGGATGCCGACCATGGGAACGAAGACGACCCGGCCGGGCCCTTGGCGAAGCGACAGCAGCCCATCGACGAAGCGGCTGATCGGATGGAGCGCAGTGTCCGCGTGAGTGGAGCAGCGAAGGTTGAGATCGGTCGAGCCGTAGACGGCGCTGTCCGGATCGAAGAGCTCGACGTCCTCCGCAGAGCAGTCATCCGAGTCGCTGAGCAGCACGATCGCGAGCGTGGAGCCAGGGCGGAGAAAGCCTGCGTTGGCGCCCTCTGCGTGACCGCGCGTCGCGCCGTGAAAGACAGGTGGCGTGAACCCCGGCGCCGTCCACGCGGTCGGCGCGGCTGGTGAGAGGGCCTTCAGCGCCGCCTCGAGCGGCTGCGGGAACCCGCAGCCGCCGGTGCCCGCGCGGGCGAGGCATGCCGCGTCGTTCGCGAACCCTGACGGATCGCTGCCCTGGTAGCGGAGGAACGACGGGTATGTCGCGGCGCAGCTCGGTAACGCCGTGTTGCCCTGGGTCTGCAAGAGGCCATCGTCGCCGAAGTCGCGCTGATCGCAGGTCGGGACCACGAAGCCACCGACCCCCATGTCCGTCGTAACGACCCCGACGTGCAGGTCCGTGATGGGCACGAAGTCTCCCGGGTCGCTCGCGTCGCCGTCCTGGTTCAGATCGCCGGTCGTGAGCACGGAGACCAGCCACGGGAGCTCGTCGGCAAGGCCCGCCTGCTCCTCCGCGATGGAATTCGTGTTGTCGACGACGAGGAGGAGATCGACCGCGCTCTCGCAGCAGGCGCCGGCCGCGCACCGCCCCGACGGACACACGGTCCCGCAGCTCCCGCAGTGAAGCGGGTCGGCCTGAATATCCACGCAGGCGCCGCCGCACATGTTGGCCGGGGCGCACGAGCAGGCGCCGTCGGTGCACAGCTCCCCGATCGCGCAGCCCACCTCGGCCCCCGTGCCCTCGTCGGCTCGCGCATCGCAGTCGTCGTCACGCCCGTTGCAGATCTCGGGCGAGGGCTGGCAAACGCACGCCTGGACCCCCTCGACGTCGCCGCAGCGCCAATCGCTCGGGCACGAGAGATCGCTGCTGCAGGGCATCGTGCAGCGGCCGCTCGCGACGATGCAGATGCCGCTCGCGCAATCGGCGGACCCGGTGCACTCCGCCCCGAGCGCGCCGCCGGCGTCACCGCGCGGAGTGCGGCCATCCCCGCAACCGGCTGACATGATCAGCACGGCCGCCGACGTCAGGAGCAGCTGGGGAGCGCGTCGCCTCATGATCCGTCCTCCGTCGCGATCCGATCGACTCGATCGCGCGGGAGAGAGTATCGGATCCGCGCTGATTCGTCAGGCCGTCCAATTGTCGTTCGCGTGATCGGTCCGAGAGCTCCGCGCGACGCGTAGCTCGGGGAAAGATGTCGCCGCTCCGCGTTCTGGAGGCAGGACAGTGGCTGCGTTCGGAGAGACGACAGCGGAGGATGTCGTGAGAGGGATCCGTCCGAGGTGCTCGGCGAGGGGAGGCCTGCGAGGACCGGTGCGCGGGGCCGCGGAGACTCGGGGAGCCGCGGAGGGCGCGCACTGGCGCTGTGAGCGACGGAGAGATCCGCCGTCCCGCGCGGTCGAACGGCCCGAGCTTGGGTTCGGCGCCGAGGACACGTGAGGCTGCGTCGAGGAGGACGCAGCGGCTCGCGAGCGCGTCTGTGCTCACTCAGGTGGCTCGGTGCTCCTCTTCGGACGGCCGCGGCGAAGGTCGCAAGGGGATCCGTCCGAGGTGCTCGGCTCGGGCGCGTCGCTGCGCGTGCTAGAGCTGGACTGAGGACCGGCACGAGGACGACGATGGGCACTTCCTGAGCGCGGCGGACGGGGACTTCGCGTTCCGCACGCGGGATCCGTCCGAGGTGCTCGGCTCGCGAATCGGCGGAGGTGACGGAGCCCGGGGTGGTGGCCGCCGCCTGCGCGACACCCCGGATGGCTCGCCGCCCGACAGACTTCCGAGCACCTGGGACGGC
>JAEZBP010000385.1 GCA_023427125.1 Pseudomonadota bacterium
CGCTACTTCGCCTGGTCGCACCGCCACGGCGAGGACGGCCTGACCGAGGACGCGCTCCAGCCCTTCGACGCCTTCGAGCGGGACGGCGCGCTCTGGCCGCTCCCCGACGAGATCGATCGTCAGGTCCGCGCGTGGCTCGCCGCGTGGCGGTCGTCCGGTTAGCCACGAGTGGCAGGTTGGAGGCCGCGCCGCGGGGCTAGGTCGTGCGTCCGCGCGAGGAGCGGTCCGAGCCTTGGTGTCCGCATCGCGCGTTGGGCTGAGAACACGGACGGAGGGGTGATGCAGCGGTACGCGAGGTATTGGGGCGAGGACGACGAGGAGCGCCGGCACGAGCGAGGGCCGCGCGAGGGTCGCGGTCATGAGCGGGGAGGCTGGCTCGGAGGGCGCGAGGATCGCTACCGGGACTGGCGCGACACCGAGCCGTACTACGGCGGGCGGCGCGACGAGGGCTGGGGCGAGCGGGGCGGCTACGGCCGCGCGTACTATCGGGAGGACGAGCGCGGCTGGGGCTCGAGGGGCGACTACCGGGGGACGCCGCGCGGCTGGGGCGAGCGCGGCGAGCGCTCGCAGTACGGTGAGGGGCGCGGGCCGATGTATCGCTACGGCATGGAGCGCGATCGCGAGCAGGAGGGCATGCGCTGGGAGCGCGGTGATCGCGAGCAGGAGCCCGGCCTGATGGAGCGGATCGGCGAGGGCATCCGCAGCTTCTTCGCCGGCGGCGAGGAGCGCGGCCCGCACGCGGGCAAGGGCCCGAAGGGCTACCGCCGCTCGGACGACCGCATCCGCGAGGACGTCTGCGACCGCATCGCGAGCTGGGGCTGGGTGGACGCCTCCGACGTCGAGGTCCGCGTGCAGGAGGCGGAGGTGACCCTCTCGGGGCAGGTCGGCACGCGCCGGGACAAGCGCCTGCTCGAGGAGATGATCGACGGCGTGCCCGGCGTGCTCGACGTCCACAACCAGATCCGTGTCCGGCGCGAGATGGGCCAGCGCACGCTCGGTGAGGCCTCGCGGAGCGGGCAGCGCACCGCCTGATCCGCGCTACCAGTCGCCGCCGAGCTCGATCTCGCAGAGCAGGGACGGCGCGTCGGGATCGTCGAGGTCGGTGACGGCGTGGAGCCGTCCCGGCTCGACGCTCGGCGCGATGCCCTCGACCTTGGCCAGGCTCGGGCGCCCCTCCGAATCGACGAGCGGAGCGAAGCGCACGCCCTCGCCGTCGATCACGCCGATCCGGGTGCCGAGCACCTCGCCGTCCTGCACGACGTCGGGCGAGTCCTCGGCGCCGGCGACCACGAAGACGCGCCCTCCGATCAAGGTGGCGTCGGTGAACCCGTACATCACCCCGCGCTCGGCGCCGAGGTCGTAGCGGCGCACGTTCCCCATCGCGGGCACCGCGCCGCCCTCGATCCAGCGGAGGAAGCCCTCGAGCGGGACGTCGCACGTCGCGTTGACGGCCACGACCCCGTCGCGCGGGGCGCCGTTGCCGCGCTGGAAGAGGCGGAGCGCGCCGTCCACGATCACCGCGCCCTCCACGTTGAGCTCCGAGCCGGCGAACACGCGGTCGGCGCGCAGCTGCGCGTAGAGCGCCGAGGCGTCGAAGAGGCGCGCGCTCCGGCCGCGCACGTCGACGATCGCGATCCGCTCGCGCGCCGGCAGCGACCCCGAGCCGATCCCGAGGACGAAGGGCGCGCCGCCGAGCTCGACCGCGACCGCGGCCTCGAGATCGAGCTTGTCGTTCTTGTTGCCGAGCGCGGCCTCGAAGCGCCGGCGACCGCCCGGTCCCGCAGGGAGCGGGATCGCGTCCACCCGGCCGTCCGCGCCCCGCACCGCGATGAAGTTGGCGTCGTCCTGCACGATCCAGAGCTCACCGCCGACGCTCACGACGCCGGACGCCGCCCGCACGTGCGGCGGCCGGTCGAGCTCGGGCGCGGCGCGCTCCGCATACACGAGCGGCTCGCAGCGGACGATCCGCGCGGAGAGGCTCCCATCGAGTCGTGCCGAGATCATGGTTCGCGAGCCCTCCTGCGCGCCGCAGCTTGCCACGAGGAGCAGCGCGAGGAGCCCGCACGCTCGGCGTGCCGCGGGCGGATGCCACGATCCGGTGGCGGCGTAAGTGTGATTGTGTGCGCGAACGGAGCACCTACCAATCCGTGCAGCCGGGCTCCGTGTGGCCCGTGAAAGGGGCATGATGCGCACGATCGTCATTGTGGCTGCTCTCTCGTGGGTCGCGCTCGCCGTCGGGTGCGACGACGAGAACGAAGATGGCCTCGCGGTGGGGACGTACAACGCGGGGCTCGCGCCCGGGTTCGTCCCGTTCACGGAGGAGCGCGCGCCGCTCACCATTCAGGCGATCGCCGAGCAGCCGCTCGACGTCCTCTGCGTGCAGGAGATGTGGACCGCCGAGAGCGTGACGGCGCTCCGCACGGCGAGCGCCTCTCGCTGGCCGAACACCTTCTTCCCCGCGGCCGACCCGGGCGCCGTCGTCAGCACGACGCCGGCCTGCGAGGCGGCCGCCCTCACCCCGCTCGCCACCTGCGTGAGCACGAGCTGCGCGGGGCTCCCGACCGACCAGCTCACCGGCTGCGTGCTCGGCGGCTGCCAGCCGGAGATCACCGCGCTCGACGCGGCCTGCAGCACCTGCCTGGCCGCCAACATCGGCGCGTCGTTCGACGCGATCGCCGCCACCTGCACCACCATGCCGAGCAGCCCGTACGCGTTCGGCGGCTCGTTCGGCGTCGGGCTGCTCAGCCGTCAGCCGCTCCTCGAGCCGGACTTCCTCGTGCTCGACTCCACCTTCAACCGCCGCGGCGTGATCTACGCCCGCGTCGACACCGATCGGGTGGGCGAGGTGCACGTCTTCTGCACCCACCTCACCGCGATCTTCGCCGACATCCCGTTCCCCACCGCGGGCGGGAGCTGGGAGGCCGAGCAGCGCGCGCAGATCGAGGAGATGCTCGCGTTCATCGACGAGAAGACCGACGACGACGATCGCGTGATCATCCTCGGCGACCTCAACACCGGCCCGGCCTTCGGCGACGTGGAAGCCGAGGAGGCCGCCAACTACGCGCTCTTCACGAACGCCGGCTTCGAGAACCCGTTCATCGACGACGTCGACGTGGCCGCGTGCACGTTCTGCGCGGACAACCCGCTGGTGAGCGACACGTCCGCGTCGGTCACGATCGATCACATGCTCGTCCGCGGCCTCGACGCCGACGGCACCGCGCGCCGCTTCCTGACCCAGCCGGTCGAGATCGACGTCGACGGTGAGCCGACCACGGTCGCCCTCTCCGATCACTGGGGCGTGCGTGCGACGCTCTTCGAATAGCGCTAACGCGACGCCGGGCATGGCCCGAGAAGCGGGGCATACTCCCGCTCTCGGGCCATGTCGTTTCCGTCCTCGTCGCTTCCGTCCTCCTCGCTCCCGGTCCTCCTGGTCCACGGCATCTGGGACC
>JAEZBP010000465.1 GCA_023427125.1 Pseudomonadota bacterium
GGGCTGGACCGACGCGGTCTCCTCGACTCGGCTGCTCGCGCGAGGCGACGCGGTGAAGGCCTGCCGTGCGGTCCACGCCGCGCTCCTCGAGGGGGGCGTCTCCCGAGCCGCGCACGAGCGGGTGAGCCCGTGACCTCTCCGCTCCTCGTGCGCGCGCCGCGCCCGAGCGACGGCGCCGCGATGTGGGCGCTCGTGCGCGAGGTCGGCACGCTCGACGAGAACAGCGCCTACCTCTACGTGCTCTTCGCCGATCGCTTCCGAGACACCTGCGCCGTCGCCGAGGGCGAAGGCCGGATGCTCGCGCTCCTCACCGGCTTTCGGCCGCCGCGCGATCCGTCGACGTACTTCGTCTGGCAGATCGGCGTGCACCCCGACGGGCGCGGCGGCGGCCTGGCGAGCCGCCTGATCGACGACGTGCTCGCGCGCCACCCGGACGTGCGCTTCGTCGAGGCGACGGTCTCGCCCTCGAACACCGCGTCGCGCGCGCTCTTCGCCGGGCTCGCGCGCCGCCGCGGCGCCCCGCTCGAGACGCTCTCCGGCTACGGCGCCGCGCTCTTTCCGCCCCCCCACGAGCGCGAGCCGCTGCTCCGCATCGGCCCCTTCGCGCCTCCTTCCCACTCGCCTCCGAGGAGCTCCTCATGATCCCGAACGTCTTCGATCGCCTCGAGTCCGAGGTCCGCACCTACTGCCGCTCCTTCCCCGCCGTCTTCACCCGCGCCGAGGGCGCCACCGTGCACGACGCGCGCGGCCGCGCGTACCTCGACTTCTTCGCGGGCGCCGGCGCGCTCAACTACGGCCACAACCCTCGGCCGCTGCGCGACGCGCTCGTCGCCTACCTCACGAGCGGCGGGATCGTGCACAGCCTCGATCTGCACACGGCCGCCAAGGCGCGCTTCCTCGAGACCTTCGAGCAGCTCGTGCTCCGGCCGCGCGGCCTCGACATGAAGGTCATGTTCCCCGGGCCCACCGGCACGAACGCGGTCGAGGCCGCGCTCAAGCTCGCCCGAAAGGTCACCGGCCGCACCGAGGTCGTGTGCTTCACGAACGGCTTCCACGGGATGACGCTCGGCTCGCTCGCGGTCACCGGCAACGCCGGCAAACGCGCCGGCGCCGGTGTCCCGCTCGGGCAGACTCAGGCGCTCCCTTACGACGGCTACCTCGGCCCCGAGGTCGACACCCTCGATCTCTTCGAGCACATGCTCGCGGACGGCTCGAGCGGGCTCGACCGGCCGGCCGCGGTGATCCTCGAGACCGTGCAGGCGGAGGGCGGCGTCAACGTCGCGAGCGTCGAGTGGCTGCGGCGCCTCCGCACGATCACCGAGACCTACGGCGTCCTCCTGATCGCCGACGACATCCAGGTCGGCTGCGGGCGGACCGGGCCCTTCTTCAGCTTCGAGCGCGCCGGCATCACCCCCGACGTGATCACGCTCTCGAAGTCGCTCTCCGGCTTCGGCCTCCCCTTCGCGCTCACGCTCTTCCGTCCGGGCCTCGACGTGTGGAAGCCGGGCGAGCACAACGGCACCTTCCGCGGCTTCAACCTCGCGATGGTCACCGCGACCGCCGCGCTCGAGGGGTGGTGGGCCGACGAGTCCTTCGCGAAGGAGACGGCGCGCAAGGCGGCTCTGGTGAGCGAGCGCCTCCAGGCGATCGCCTCGAAGAGCTCGGCGGTGCGGATGGCGCGCGGCCTCGGGCTCATCCAGGGCCTCGAGTGCCGCCCGGCCAAGCTGGCGGGCGCTATCTCGAAGGCCGCGTTCGAGCGCGGCCTGATGATCGAGACCGCGGGCCCGAGCGACGAGGTGGTGAAGCTCCTCCCGCCGCTGACGATCACCGACGCCGAGCTCGTCCGAGGCCTCGACGTCCTCGAGGAGAGCGTCGCGGTCGCGTCGCGCCGGCCGAGCTTCGATCGCGTGAGCGAGGTGCACCCGTGATCGTACGGACGCTGGACGAGGTCAACGGCTCGCCGCGCGACGTGAGCGCAGAGACCTGGCGGAGCCGCCGCTTGCTCCTCGCGCACGAGGGCATGGGCTTCAGCCTGCACGACACCCTCATCCGCGCCGGCACGACCACGGCGATGCACTACAAGCATCACCTCGAGGCGGTCTACTGCATCGAGGGCGAGGGCGCGCTCGAGGACCTCGAGACCGGGAAGGTCTACGCGATCGTGCCCGGCACGATGTACGCGCTGAGCGGCCACGAGCGCCACCTGCTGCACGCGCGCTCCGAGCTGCGTCTCGTCTGCGTCTTCAACCCGCCGGTGACGGGCCGCGAGGTGCACGGGGAGGACGGCGCGTACCCCGCGCCCGCGAGCGACGGGGAGGACACCTGAGCGTGCGGACGGACCTCGTCCCGTGACCGCGGCGGAGCTGCTCGGCGTCTTCGTGCCGCTCCTCGCGATCACGAACGTGCTGCCGGTGCTCCCCGTGGTGCTCGGAATCCTCGAGGAGCTGCCCGAGGGGGAGCGCCCGCGCGCCACCCGCCGCGCGCTCGGCGCCGTGCTGGTGGTCGGCGTCCTCATCACCATCGGCGGCGGGCTGACGCTGCGCTCGTGGGGGCTCACGACGGACGACCTGCGCATCGCCGGCGGCGCGGTGCTGCTCGTCTTCGCGATCCACGACCTGCTCTTCTCGCAGCTCGAGCGGAAGAGCCGCGCCAAGGTGCTCGACGAGGCGATCGACACCGAGCTGGGCGTCGAGCACGAGGTGGCGATCGTGCCGCTCGGGATCCCGATCCTGCTCGGCCCGGCCGGGATGACGGCCCTGCTCGTCTTCGGCGAGACCCGCGGCGTGCTGCCGACGCTGCTCGCCTTCCTCGCGAACTTTGCCATCAACGCGCTCTTGCTCACGCACGCGGGCTTCGTGCGCCGGCTCGTCGGTCGGGCGGTGGTCCGCGCGATGGGCAAGGTGATGAGCCTGGCGCTCGCCGCGCTCGCCGTGTCGATGCTCCGCGTCGGGATCGGGAACGTGCTCGGTGGATGAGCGCCGCGCCGCGGGCTAGAGATGCAGAGCCGTGCCGAGCCGCTTCGAAGAGTCGATCCTGGTCTCCATCCGCCGGATGTCGCGCGCCGTCGATCTTCAGAGCCGGCAGCTCGCCAAGGCGCACGAGCTCACCGGGCCGCAGCTCATCTGTCTGCGGCGGATCCATGCGGGCGATGCCCTCACCCCGAGCGCGCTCTCCAACGCGGTCTCGCTCAGCCAGGCGACCGTCACGGGCATCCTCGACCGCCTCGAGCGCCGCGGCCTGGTCCGGCGCGCGCGCTCGAGCGTGGACAAGCGGGTCGTGCACCTCGAGGTCACCCCGGCGGGCGTCCAGCTGATCAAGGACGCGCCCTCGCCGCTGTCCGAGCAGTTCCGCGGCCGCCTCGCCGCGTTGCCCGAGGCCGAGCAGGCGGCGATCGATCGGGTGCTCCGCCGGGTGGTCGACATGATGGAGGCCGGCGGCGTCGACGCCGCGCCGATCCTCACGACCGGCGACGTGACCGCCGAGCCGCAGGACGTGACCCGCTTCTTCGAAGGCGAGCCCGACGGCGAAGGCTGACCTCCGGCCGGTGAGATCGCCACGAGCGCCTCTCCGAGCTGAGCCGGCACACGACGACTGCGGCGCTGGCGGGCAAGGCGCCCTCACTCCGATCGGACGCGCTCTCGCTTCTGCACGGCCTGCCGGGACACGTTCAGTAACCTCGCAGCGCCGCGCGTCGAGCCGGCGCGCGCCATCGCCTCCTGGCACATCGACTCCGGTCGTCGGCGGCCTGATCACCCACAATCGCCGCGGCCTTCCCGCGACGGCCAGCGCCACCATCGGCGCTGAGACCCAGACCATCGTCGGGGGGATCGAGTACCTGCGCGACGGCCTGGTCGCGTCGATCACCTACGGCGACGACTTCGACCCCGACGGCCCGATGACGGGCGACCCCGCGCGGAACGCGACCGTCAGCACCACCACCTACGACATCCGCCGCCGACCCGTTCGCTTCCGGACCATGCGGGACGCCACGCCCGGGGCGAGCGCCCCGGCTGACCTCGGCGGAGTGACCACGGTCGTCGACCAGCAGCTCGTCTGGGACGCCGCGAACAACCTCGTCGCGCAGATCGACCACCGGGACGGCGGCGAGTGGCCGGCCGGCCATCGCCCGCAGCCCGTTAACATTCGCCACCCCGCGCTCTACCGCGTCGTGGGCGCCGAGTACGACTACACGCCGGCCAATGGCCCACGGCCCCCTGTCGACGACGGGACCAACTGGCGCCACAACTACATGAATCACGTGCGGGACCATGACCCGATGCGCCAGACGCCGGCGGCGATGGTGTCGGCGGCGCCGCCCGACCGCGTCGTCAGCCTCACCTGGACGTGGGACTACCTCGCGAACACAACCGATTGGGGCGACGACGCGAACAGCTTCTACGAGCGCTCGCTCGGCGCCATCGCCAACGGCGACGACCTGAGCGCCACGCTGAGACCGAGCGCGCTCTACCTCGCGAGCAACATCGGCGACGGCTCGCAGCTCGACGGCGGCAGCGGCTGGGTCGAGGTCGACTACGGCGCCGGCGGCAACGTCGCGGCGATGACCGTGCACAGCCAGTGCGACGACGCCCCGAGCCAGACCTGCGCCGACCCGGGAGGAGCGCTGGGAGCGCGCCGCAATGCCCTGCGAGAGGGCTGCGCCTGCGCCGTCGAGCAGCACTACGTCTACCGCTGGGACGAGCTCAACCGGCTCGCCGAAGCGCGGAGGTACGACCGCGAGAGCGGGACCTGGGTGTCCAAGGTCCGGCAACGCTACCGCTACGACGCGAGCAATGTGCGGACTGTCAAGCAGACGCTGCACGACGACAGCGCGACCTGCTCGCCCTCGTCGGCGCCGTGCGAGCGGATAGCGCTGTACGCGTATCCGGGCGACTTCGAGAGGCGGGGGTTGGTTCGGGGGACCCTGGGGTACGAGGCTGATGTCGGGCTCGAGACCGAGACGCAGTACGTGATTGCCGGCGCGAGGACGGTCTGGAAACACTCGAGTGTCACGAGCGGAGGGTACGACCGCGAGCATCGGTTCACGGTGGGGCTGACCGATCTCATCCAGACGACGGCCGCGGTGATCGACGTGCGCACCGGCGAGCTGCTCGAGACGAGCACGTACTACCCTAACGGGGCGCGCGAGACGTACCGGGTGGATAGCGCGACCGCGACGGCGCCGGAGGTGGCTGGGTTTACGGGGAAGGAGCCGGATGAGGAGGTTGGGGTCGTCTACTTTGGCGAGCGGTATCTGATCCCGCGGCTGGGGAGGTGGGCGAGTCCGGATCCGCTGCATGTGCATGCGGTGGGTGGTGGCGAGGCACTGAACTCGTACCACTACGTCGGCGGGAGTCTTATCGAAGTGCGCGACCCGATCGGACTCGATCCTCCCTCAGATGGCTTCCGACGCAGTTACCCTGGTGCGGGCGCGACGGCGCGGCCGGTTCCCGCATTCACCAAATTCCAAACCCGAGTAGCCGAAAGCGGCTCTGGAACGGTTGTGGCAGACTTCCGTATCGGACGGGGGGCGTCGCTACAAGTGCGCAGCGGTGCACGGCTTTCCGTTGACACCCCTCCAATCTATGGCACCCGTAATCATCAAACGGCGATCAGCGTCCACGGTCCGAATGCATCGAACTACCGGTTCGTACAAGTGGGGAGCGTCATGATGCGACGAACCGACGGTGGAGCTCCGCTTGCGGGTTCCGTGCGAACATCGTCCGGAGTTGTTGAACTTACCGAAGACTGGAGCGACCCAGCCAAGTTCGTAGATCACGAACCTTCTCAGAGTCGATACTACGACGAGTGCTCCGATTGCACCGCAATGCACGGGGACCAGGCGGTAGCCATGTGGGACTCGCCAGGTCGCGGAGCGACTGGCCAGATTCTTCGCCGAATTTCTCCTGCCCCGGACAGAGAGGTCGAAGTCGAAATGCGGATGCAGACATACGTTGTCGACGACGCGGGTGCACCCGTCGCACGAGTAGACTGGCGGCAGACTGTGACCTACCGATTCGAATTTGTCGGCCGGTCTGGGTGCGTAGGTCCTGGCTGCTATGAACTCCGGGAGTCGGGCGTGCGCTCAGAAGTACAGAATGTTGTAACCCTGTCCACTGAGCAGTCCGCCGAGGCGGCTAACGAGTTGCGCGCAACTCCGTCTCCTCAGTCGTCACCCGATTAGTCATATGTCGCATCCGGTCTTTATTGCGAGCAACGCCACTTCCGCAACCGTCATCCGGTTAGTCACATGTCGCATCAAGTCTCACGCGCTAATCGGAGTGCCGTCCCGATTTTGGCCCGATCTCTGCGGCTTGTTGGCGCTAGCTCTTTTCCTGTGTTCGTGCGGCGCGGGCGCGCGCGAGATTCGGGCCGTCGACGGTGAGCTGGGTGAGGTGTCAGGCGTCTGGATTCCGGTTGGCGCTGAGTGGTGTAATGATGACATGTCGTTGACATCTTCACCTGGCCATCTCGCCATCGGGGCGCCGAACCCGGTCGTACTGGCCGGGACGAAGATTTCGCTCTTGGTGGCGCCTATGATGGGCTCCCGCATCGTGCGGTATGTTCCCGGCTATTACACCCTTCCAGCACGGCTGGCAGGTATCACCGCGAGCGGAGGCCGAGTGTTGGAGTTCCGGCACCCGCTGGGGATGTGGGTACCAGTTATGATTATCGGCGAAGGCGGCGACAATGTCCTTGTGATGGCCTGGGGTTGCCGTGTTAGAATGCGACGAGGCGCCGTGGCAGACTTGGACGGTCCTAGGTATGAACCGTTGCGAGATCCTCCGCGGCCCTTCTTCGAGAGTGGCGACTTCTACGCAACCGATCAATAGATCATCGATAGATGATCCCGTATGGTGGCAAAAGTCGATCGATCATCCCGCCTGACTCTCGTAGAAGCTGAGTAGCCCGCCGAGGCGCTGCTTCCTGACGACCTCGCCGTTGTCGTTGGCCGGACCGGCGCGTGGCTCGAGGAGGCGGTTGTCGAGGCCTTGGTGGTTGCGCTCGGGGTGGTAGTGTTCGAGGTACTCGCGGATGATCTGTCCGAGGTACGGCCAGCCGCGGAGCGGCGGGAGCCGCGCCGGCGGCGCGCAGCGAGGACCGGGGCAGCCCGCCCGGAGCTGGACGACCGCTCGAGCGGGCGTCGAGATCCAGATCTAACGGTCCGGTCCGCCGCAGACGGACGCGCGTGCTCTCGAGCGCGAACGACGGACGGACCGACGCGCGGCCCGGG
>JAEZBP010000492.1 GCA_023427125.1 Pseudomonadota bacterium
CACGGAGGCTGCGCGGCCCGCTCGACAGATCATGTGATCGGCTCAGCGGTCGGCGAGCGCCTGGTTGATCGCGGCCTCGAAGGCCGGGAAGGGCTGGGCGCCCTGGACCAGGCGGCCGTTGATGAACGACGACGGCGTGCCGATGCGCGCGCCCGCCTCCGTCACCGCGTCCATCTCCGCGCGGATGCCGGCCTCGTGGGTGTGGTTGTCGAGCGCGCGGCGGAAGCGAGCCATGTCGATGCCGCCGAGCTGCTCCGCGTAGCGCTCCAGGTCAGGGCGCGTGAGGGCGCGCTGGTTCTGGAAGAGCACGTCGTGGTAGCGCCAGAACTTGGCGCTGCCGCCCTGCGCGAAGACCTCCATCGCGGCCTCGGCGGCCGGCATGGCGTTCTGGTGGAAGGGCAGCGGGTAGTTGCGCCAGACGATGCGCACCTGGTTGCCGTAGCGCTCGACGACCTGCTCGATCGTCGGGCCCACGCGGCTGCAGAAGGGGCACTCGAAGTCGCTGAAGAGCTGGATGGTCACGGGCGCGTTGGCCGGGCCACGCGAGGGCGCGTTCCGGGGCACCGGGAGCTCGTAGACCTGATCCGGCGGGGGCTCGGCCGGCGCGGCGGGAGCAGGAGCGGCGCCCGCCGGAGCGGCGAGCATCTGCTGCGAGGTGTGGCCGTCACGGATGGCGGCCTCGTAGACGCCCGAGCGCGGGGTGCCCGCGGCGACGAGCGCGCGCGCGCGCGTCAGCTCCTCGTTGATCACGGCCTGGAACGCCGGGAACGGCTGGGCGCCCCGGAGGTTGCGGCCGTTGATGAAGAACGACGGCGTGCCGCTCGCGCCGAGCGAGCGCGCGAGCTGCTGGTCGGCCTCGATGGCGGCCTGGTGGGTGTGGTTGTCGAGCGCGGCGCGGAAGCGGCCCATGTTGATGCCGCCGAGCGCCTCGGCCCACGACTCGAGGTTCTCACGCGTCAGCGTCTGCTGGTTCGCGAAGAGGGTGTCGTGGTAGCTCCAGAACTTCGCGGGGCCGCCCTGCGCGAGCACCTCGAGCGAGGCCTCCGCGGCCGGCATGGCGTTCGGGTGGAAGGGCAGCGGGTTGTGCTTGAAGACGACGCGCACGTCGTTGCCGTACTCCTCCTCGATCTGCGCGATCGTCGGGAGGACGCGCGCGCAGAACGGGCACTGGAACTCGCTGAACGCCACGATGGTGACCAGCGCGTCGGCGCGGCCCTTCGTCGCGGAGGTGCCGACCGGGACGCGGTAGATCGCCGCCGGATCGGGCTGGGCCTGGGGGCGCTGCGGCTGCTGGGCCGCCGCCGGCTCGGGGGCCGGCGAGGTGCGCGCGTCGCGGATGATCGTCGCGTACACGCGGTTGCGGGGCGTGCCCTGCTCGACCAGGCGGCGCGCGTTCGTGAGCTCCTCGCGGATCACGGTCTCGAACTGCTCGTAGGGCTGCGCGCCCATGAGCTGCCGGCCGTTGATGAAGAACGCCGGCGTCCCGCGCGCGCCGAGCTGCGCGGCGGCCGCCATGTCCGCGTCGATGCCGGCGATGTGCGTGTTGTTGTCGAGCGCGGCGCGGAAGCGCGTCATGTCGAGGCCGACCTGCTGCGCGTAGCGCTCGAGATCCGCGCGGCCGAGCGCCCGCTGGTTCTCGAAGAGCACGTCGTGCATCTGCCAGAACTTCGCGTCGCCACCCTGGGCGTACGCCTCACGGGCGGCCGCCGCGGCCGGCTTCGCGTTCTGGTGGAAGGGCAGCGCGTTGTCGCGCCAGACGATGCGGACGTCGTTGCCGAACTCGTTCACGATGCGCGAGAGGGTGGGCTCGACGCGCGTGCAGAACGGGCACTCGTAGTCGCTCCACATCACGATCGTGACGAGCGCGTCGTCCGGGCCCTTCTGGGGTGCGTTCTCGGGGACCTCGGCCTTGAAGCGCTCGACGCCGCCCGCAGGGGTCGGCGCACCGGCGGCTGCGCCGGCACGAGCACCCTCGGCGGCGCCGCGCGCGCCGTCGCCGTCCATGGCGATGGTGTTCATCGACTCTCCGTCGCCGGATCCGCCCTGGGAAACGAGGTTCCCGATGGCCAGACCTGCGACGAAGGCGATCAGGATCGAGATGATCGCAGAACCCTTACTCATGACTTGCCTTCCTTGCTTGCCCCTCCGCGTTCGAGCGGAAGGTGCCGTTGCGGCTCCGCATCGAGCGCCCCGATCGGTGCGCCCTCGATGCGGAAGCTGCGTGTTCCGAACCGTGACTTGCTTGCCTCGCGCGGAGCTCCGCACGAGCAGGGATTGAGTGAAAGGATGAGAGACCCTCGCGGGCAGGGCAGACACGCGCGCACACCCGCTGGGTCACAGCCGGCGTGAGCTCTTGCGCGTCGTGCCCTCAGGCGCGCGGAGGTCGATCGACCGAGGCGCGCACTCCGTCGCGCGCGCCTCGCTCCACCTCGGGCCGCGGGAGGGCGATGGCCACCCCGTGCTCGGCGGCGGGATCGTAGAGCTCCTCGGCGATCGCGCTGCGCACGTCACGAAGCGCGCGCGGGGCGTCGTCGGGCGAGGGAGCGACCGGCGAGCAGCGCGGATCGTTGCCGCTCCAGCACCAGAGGAGCTCGGTGAGCGGGGTCCCCGCCCCGTGCTCGAGCTCCGCGCGCGAGAGCAGATCGTCGAGCTCGCCCCGCGAGATGAGCGTGGTGCCGTCCGACGAGAAGAAAGGGCCGACCTCGAAGCTCTGCTCGACGCGCATGCTGCGCACAGTGAGATCCGGCAGCGACATGCAGAGCTCGTTCGCGCGCGCCGTCCCTGCGGTGGACAGGCCGATCGCGGCCAGAGCCGCGAGCGAGAGCGCTGCGATGAGTGAGGCACGAAGCATGTACGGGGCCGAGTTGCGCGCAGTCTACTCCCGGGATTCCGGGGAGCAAGACCCCGACAAGGCCTGCATTATGCCGGCCCGAACGCACGATCACGCTTCGGATCGAGCTCGATGACCCGCGCGGCCTGGACGCTCAGGTCCAGACGACGTGGCCGAGCAGGCCGACCACGCTGCGGGGGTGAGGCGAAGGCGACCCGAGCGTGCTCGACAAGCGGGAGTCGCGGGGTGCTGCCGCAAGAAGAGCGACGTTCTTCTCTACGAGAGACGACCTCGGAGGGTCACGTCGCTCGCGCGCGGGCCGGCGCTGGTGACGCGCACCGGCAGGCCGAGCGCTCGCTCGAGCGCGTCGATGACCCGCTCGGGGCTCGGGGCGCGGAGCTCGTCGTAGAGCGGGCGCGCCGCGAAGAGCGCGCGGGTGAGCGCGGCTTGATGATCGAGATCTTGGAGCGGGCCGGGGCTCAGCGACTCCATGTCTCGGTAGGCGCGAGCCATCCGCCAGGTGCCGAGCGCACCGAGCGCGTCGAGGTGGGTCAGCGCCAGCGCGTCGATCGTCCCCGACACCGCGAGCGCATAGCGGAGCAGCACCCCGTCGAGCCAGCCGATCCGCAGCGCACCTTGCCACGGCCCCTCCACGTTGTAGGGATCGGGCAGGCGCGCGGCGAGCGCGCGTTCCTCGGTCGGGAAGGGCCCGGCGCCGTGGCGGGTGGCGTAGGTGCGGAGCACGCCGAGCGTCGTGACCTCGAGCCCGTCGATGCGCGCATCGTCGATCAGCGCGCGCGCGTTCGCCGGCGTGCAGGTGCTCCAGGTCGTGTGCGGGTGGAAGCCGCGCCACTCGTCGAGCAGGACGCCCTGCGCGCCCTCGAAGACGACAGGCCCCTCGCGCAGCATCGCGCGCAGCGCGGGCTCGTCGTCGACGATCGCGAGGCGCGAGGTGATCGCCGAGACCCGCTCGATCCAGGCGGCGCCGACGTCGGGATCGTCGAAGACGCGCCGCTCGCGATCGGCGGCCTCGCTCGGGGGGAGCGCGCGCAGCGCGTCCTCGAGCTCGGCCCGCTTGCGCTCGCGGATCGCCTCGAGCGTCGCGGAGAGCTTGGGGTCGCCGAGATCGCACACCCGCACGACGTGGCCGTCGAGCGCGCCCTGCATGACCTCGCCGACGCCGACGCCGCAGCTCCCGTGACGCGCGTCGCCGCGCGCGAGCTCCTTGATGCGGCAGGAGGCCTGATGGAAGGGCGTGGT
>JAEZBP010000512.1 GCA_023427125.1 Pseudomonadota bacterium
GGCCGGGGCCTCGACGCCGGAGCCGCCCGGGTCCGCTTCGAGCGCGGCGCGCGCGGCCGCCTGCAGCTGGCTGGGGAGCGGGAAGAACGCGGTCGGCGCGCGCTGCACGTTGCCGCGCACGTTGCCGCGCAGCACCTCGACCGGCACCGGGGGCGTCAGCTCGAAGAGGTAGCCGCGGGTGTCGATCTCGAGGGTCAGCGGCTCGCTGCCGTCCTCCGGCTGGAGGTTGCGCCGGAAGTCCGCGGCGATCTTGCCGCGCACCGTGTGGTTGCGGTGCTCGAGCAAGAACGAGGTCATCCGCACCGCGAGGTGGTTGAAGAGGCGATGGCAGCCGTGGCTGTAGCCGCGGAGGATCGTGCGGTAGCTGACCGAGCCGTGGCTGCGGATGCCGCGGTCCTGAAAGTCCCCGTTGTCGCGCACGAGGTGGTGGATGACCATCGCCATGCCGTACGCGGAGTCGTAGCCCGGGCCGGTGATCGACTGGTTCACGCGCCAGCTCCCCGGGCGGCCGTTGATCAGCTCGTCGTCGGGGGTGCTCGGCGGCGGGAGCCACGCGGGGCTCGCGATGAGATCGCGCCAGACGCGGGGGCCGACGTCCGACTCCTTGTAGCGGAGGCCCACGCCGCCCTCCGGGTTGATCTCCGGCTGCCAGCTGCCGATGGTCGTGTTCCAGCGGACCAGCGGGATGTCCCGGCCCTCGTGGCGCACGAAGATCGTGGTCAGCGGCCTTCGCCGAACGGAGCCGCCGCGAGGCCGGCCGTCGTCGGTGTAGGGGAACGCGTACCAGACGTCGCCGCGATCGATCTCGACCCGCAGGTCCATGTGATCCGAGTGGTAGGCGGGCGGCGGCGGGAGCCGGACCGCGACGAGGCGATGGGGCGTGCGCGCGCCGGCGTGCCGGGCGAGCCACGCGGCGGTCGCCTCGGGCGAGGTCCACCCGAGCGCGCGGGCCGCCGCGTCGGTCGCCGGGGAGATGAGATCCGGCGCGCCGTTCGGCAGCGGGTCGAGGCGATCCACCCAGTGGAACTCGTCGTCGATGTCGATGCGGCGATCGACGACCGTCCCCCACTGCTTGCTCGCGGTGCCGTCCTCGAGGAGACCGGAGGCGCTCACCACGCGCTCCCGCAGCGTGCGGAGCACCGAGAGGAAGTCGAGCTCGCGGCTGTCGGTCACGAGCGCGCGCTGCGTGGCGTCGTCGACGCTCGCGCCGAGCGCGATGATCATGTGCTTGCTCTGGAACGCGCGGATCGCCCCGGTGGTGTACGCGTCGAGCACGCCGTCCTGCACGCGGCTGCCGCGCAGGAGTCCGTCGCAGCGCAGGTGCGCCTGCACCGCGAGGGTCCCCGCCTGCCCGGCCTCGAGCTCGCGCAGCCGCCGCAGCTCCGCGCCCCAGCTCCGGTTGTCTGCGAGCTCGTCGATCGACTCGAGCCGGCGGCGGCGCGCCTCGCGCTCGAGGCGATTGGTGAGGTGGCGGATCGCGTTGGCGGTGCGGCGCTGCTGTCTTCCGTCGGCGTTCGGACGGAGCGAGCGCTCGAGCGCCTCGATGGGGCCGTCGTCGATCGCGTCGTGGCAGGCGTGGCGCTCGGTGTCGCCGAGCCGGTGCGCGAGCACGTGGAAGGTCGGGAAGATGCCGAAGAGCTCGAGGTAGGTCTCGCCCGGCGGACGGCGTCCGTCATCCTCCTCGTTGGCCAGCTCGATGAAGCGCGCTCGATAGGGCTGGCGCCCTCGCGCGCCGAGCGACTCGTCCTCGGCGAAGACGCGAGGGGTCCACTCCTCGCCGAGATCGAGGACCGTCAGGCCGCGGCGCGCGGCGTCGGCGTGCGACACGCTCCCGACCTGCCGGCCGCCCTCCCAGAAGGGGATCGGCCCGCTGTCGATGCGCTCGACCTCCGCCTCCTCACCCGAGGCGGCCGCTGCGCGCGGCGCGACCGTGGGCTCACTCGGCTCCTCCGCCGGCGCCGCACCGGTCCCTCGCCCTCCTGCACACCCGATCGCGATCACGACCAGGAGCGCAGCGAGTAACGGTATGGCGACACCTGTGGAGGCGCGCAGCGCCGGAGCAGGGGTCGACAGACCGTTACGCAGCGGAGCGACCCATCTGGCCGCGAGCCCGACACCGATCCGTTGGAACATCGCCTCACTACTTGTGACTGGGGTCTCCACGTCCTGCAAAGTTTTGACGCAGGAAGCGGCCCCCGATGTTCCGCGCTCGGCGAGCCGCGAAGGCGCACGCTACTGCTGGCGATCGACGAAGCTGCTGCAGCCCGGGTACACGTACCAGTTACCCTTGTTGGCCTCGAGCCCGGCGATGACCTGCCAGATCATCATGACGAACGCGCCGATGCCGCAGGTGATGAGCGCGACGACGATCAGCGCGATGCACCAGACGAGGGACTGCTTGGCGTGGTGCTTCACGAACGCCGAGGGCTGCCCGTTGTTCGGATGCACGAACATGAAGATGACCGGCGCCCAGAAGCCGATGAAGAGCGCGCCGATGTGCGCGAACATCGCGAACTGCCGCTCCTGCTCGGTCGGCATCTGTCCGTACCCGCCGTCCGCCACCGGTCCCATCGGGGGCTGACCGAATCCCTGCTGCTGCTGATCGTACATGGGCGGCAGGTGTAGTACCGGCTCGGGCGCTGTGCCACGTGGTCAGCGGCCCCCCGGGGCGAGGGTGAGGGCGGCGGTGAAGGTGCGGCCGGGCAGCGGAAAGCCCAGCAGATCGGCCCCGCGCTGGTCGAGCAGGTCGCGCACCGCGAGGTCCAGGCGGAGGCCCCCCTCGATGTGGAGGCTCACACCGAGGCCGAGCTTCGTGCGCGACGCGAGGAGGCCGCCGGGATCGTTGGCCGGAAAGAGGTAGCTCTCGCTGACGAACGCGAGGTCCGCCCAGAGGTCGACGCGCGCGAGCGGGCCGACGTCGAACGCGGACACCGCCGGACGCAGATAGAAGGTGAGCCAGGGCCGCAGCGGGAGGCGGCGCGCGGCGCCCAGATAGTCGGTGCGGGTGTCGAGCAGGGTGAGCGCGCCGGCCAGGCTGAAGTGGCGGCCGAGCGCGCCGTGCACGCCGAGCTCGCCCCCGAAGAGGGTCGCGCTCGCGACGTTCTCGGGGATGGCGGTGTACTGCGCGGTGCGCCGATAGCGGATGAGATCGCTGGCGAGGGTGACGAAGCCGCGCAGCTCGGCGCGGCCGCGCAGCTCGCCGTGGCGTCCGCGCAGGGCCACTCCGAGATCGAAGGTCTCCGCGCGCTCGGGCCGGAGGCGGGTGTCTCCGAGGAGGTAGCCGCGATCGCCGAAGAGCTCGATCATGCTCGGCGCGCGCGTGGCGCTCGCGGCGGACGCGGCGATCGCGAGCCCGGCGATCGGCTCGACGACCGCGCCGAGCCGGAAGGTCGGCGCGAGGATCACAGACTCGCTGAGCTCGCCCGCGCGCTCGAGGCGCAGCTCCGTGACGCGCGAGCCGATCACCCCGAGG
>JAEZBP010000516.1 GCA_023427125.1 Pseudomonadota bacterium
GTGCACGATGAGCGAGCCGCTCGATCCCATGCTCGAGGCGCTCTACCGCGAGGAACGCGCCCGCCCCCCGAGCGCCCCGCCCGGCGCACGCGAGCGCGTGCTCGAGGGCGTGCTCGCGCGGATCGGAGGCGGAGGGGGATCGAGCGATCCGAGCGGCCCTGCCCCGGTCGGCTCGCCGTCCGTGAGCCTCGGGAAGCCCGCGCTCGCCGGCCTGATGTTCGCTGCCGGCTTGATCGTCGGCGCGGGGCTCGGCGCCACCCTCGCGCCGCGGGAGGTCCTGCTGGACCATCCGAGCAGCTCCGCCGTCGCGCCGGAGACGCCGCAGGCGACGGCATCCCCGCTGGAGCTCGCGGTGGAGAAGGCGCCGCCGATCTCCGCCGGCGGCGATCGCCGTGCACCACCCCCCGCGCCTCCGCGTCGCGCCCCCTCGGCGCGGGAGGTCGCGCCCGATCCTTCGACCGCCCTCGATCACTCGACGGCGGAGGAGCGCGCGCTCATCGACAGAGCGCGGAGCGCTCTCCGCCGCGGCGACTCTCACGAAGCGCTCGTCACGCTCATGGGCCACCAGCGCCGCTTCCCGAGCGGAGCGCTCGCGGAAGAGCGCGAGCGCCTGATCGTGGAGGCGCTGGTCGCGGCGGGGCGAAACGAGCAGGCGCGCGCGCGCATCGACGCCTACGTCCGCAGCCATCCGAGCGGGATCCACCGCGCCGCCCTCGAGCGCATCGCTTCCGGATTGCCGCACTGAGCGCCATCGCTGCTCCACGCGTAGCATGCGCGGTCCTGCTTCCGGCCGAGCGTAGAGTCACCGCTCGCCGGCGAGGACGACATGAGCCAGCGGGATTTCGAGATCGTCATCGGTCGAGCGCGTCGTGGACGCCGTGGCGCTCACCTGCTGCGCGAGGTGATGCGCGACATCGGCCCCCGCTCGTGGTCCCCGGCCGCGATCTCGAGGCGGCTTCGACTGGGCCGGCCGGTGGATCGAAGCCCGATCGATCCGCTCGACGGGGCAGCCGCGTGGCGTGGGGCGAGCACTCGCCGCGCGAGCTCTTACGCGCGGCCGCGCGGGGTCCCGGTGCTCGCGCCGTCGGCGCCCGGACTCGACGGCGGGGCAGGGATACGGACGGTCCCGACGGGCGACGCGCGCGCCCTGGGTCAGGCCATCGAGCGCTCCCGCGCGCCCTGGATGTGCGAGATACGCAGGCCCACGCCGGGCGCTGAGCGCCCGGCGCTGGGGCCGCGGGTGCGCTCAGGAGAGCGCCATGTCCTTCATCTTCTTGAGGGGCAGCACCTTGACCTTGACCGACGCCGGCTTGGCGGCGACGTCCATGGTCTCGCCCGGCTTGAACGGGTTCGGCACGCCCTTCTGCGCCTTCTTGGCCGGCTTGGCGACCGTCTTGATCTTGAGAAGGCCGGGCAGCGTGAAGGTGCCGACGGCGTTCTTCTTGATGTGGCGCTCGATCTGGGTGCCGAGGGCCTCGATCACGGCGGCCACGTCCTTCTTGGTCAGGCCGGTGGTCTCGGCGATCTCGGTGTAGAGCGCGGTGCGGTTCATCGCTTCCTTGACAGCGGTGGTCTTCTTCACAGCCATGGATCCTCCTCCTTGTTCGTTCGGGCGGCCCTTACGCGCCCGCAGTAGATCGTATCGATCTCGCCTTGTACAGCCGTCCCGCGAGCATGCACGCCCAAAAACGACGTAGGGCCTGCTCGGCGAGGGTCAGGGGGCGCCGAGCGACTCGAGCAGGCCGCGCATGATCTCCGGGCTCGGCAGGCCCGATCCACCATGATCTCCCACGTTTCCGCCGAGAATCCGGCGGAACAGGTCGTTCAGCTCGGGAGTCCGAGCCCCACCCCCGAGGATCCGACCAACATCGGGCTGGCCCAGATCGTCATCGCCGTGCGCTTCGTCCAGCCAGCGGCGCTCGATCGCCCGGACCGCCCCGGCGTGCCTCCCCGTGGCCATCCGGTCGAAGAGGGCCCGCGGCGGCGCGGTCCGAAAGCGGTGCTCGCGCACGTACCCCTCGACGGCGGCGAAGAACGCGCGATCGCCGAGCTGTGTGCGGAGCGCGCGATACACGAAGGGGCCCTTGCCGTACACCAGGCCGGCGTAGCTCAGCGAGTCGCCGAACGCGGCCACCGGACGATCCACCGCGCCGTCCTCGCGCCCCATCAGCCGCATCATGTGGTAGCTGGCCGCGACCTGGCGATCCGCCTCCTGCTGCGCGCGCTCGGCGCCATAGCGCTCGCGCAGATAGAGGAGCGCGCTCCACTGCGCGAGGCACTCGTCTTGGAACGGATGGCGCCGGGAGTCGCTCCCGACCAGGCCGTGCCACCACTGGTGCGCGACCTCGTGCGCGGTGACGAGCTCGAGCGCGCTCCGTCGATGCGCCTCCATGTCGACGCCGCCGCCGAGCAGCGCGTGCGGCGCGGCGCTCGCCGGCCGGTAGAACATCATCGCCACGGTGACGAGCCCGCTGTACTCCACGCCGCCGGCCCCGCCGACGAGGGGCGCCTCGACCACATCGAGCTCGGTGTACGGATAGGCCCCGAAGCGCTGCGTGAAGATGCGCAGCGCGTGCGTCGCGACGTCGAGCACCTGCTCGCCCGCCGCGGCGTCGCCGTCGACGAAGTGCGAGCGCACCACGACGTCGCGGACGCGGCGCTCGCGCTGCATCAGCCGCGGGCTCAAGACGAGGGCGAAGTCCCGCACGAAGCCGGCGATCGCCAGGTGCTCGGTGCGAGCGCCCGCCGCCCGCGGCCCGGTCACGATCCCCGTCGCCGCGACCCTCACGCCGTCCGAGACCCGCACCCGCGCCCGCACG
>JAEZBP010000572.1 GCA_023427125.1 Pseudomonadota bacterium
TCTCGGGGGTCCCGCTCGATCTGCTCGTCGCGCCGCTCCTCGCCGCGGCCGAGGCCGACCTCGCGGCCGGGCGCATTCGGCTCGCGCTGATCCGCGCGACGATCGTCGGCGAGGCGCTGCCCGAGGGGCTGCCGCTCCGGGTGCGCGCCGATGGCCTGCGGCTCCTGGCCAACCGGCGCCTCGCCGAGGAGCTCGCGCCTTCACCGCTCGGCGATGTGCTCGCCCCGCTCGTGATCCAGGCCGAGCTCGATCTGCGCGCGGGCCAGCCCCAGATCGCGCTGCCCCGCCTCGACTTCGCGCTCGCTCGCCTCCCCGCCGCGTCGCCGCTCGCCGCTCGCGCACATCAGCTGCGGCAGGTCGCGGTCTCGTCGATGGGCGCGCCGCCCTTGCCTCCGCCGCAGCCCGCCTCCGCGCTCACGCCTCCGCCGAGCGCTCCCGAGCCGCCGAGCGATGGCCATCGAGGCACCGCGGAGGCCGTCGAGCTCTACATCACCGCGGGCGCGTTCGGCGCGCTCACCGGCGGGTACATCCCGTTCATGGCGTCCCAGGACACCGCCGGCGGCGCGACGTACATCCTCACGACGGTCGCGGGCGCGGGGCTCCTCGCGGTGGGCGTGCTGAGCCTCGATCTCACGTCGCGCATCCCGAGCGGCGTGCCCCCCACGATCAGCTCGTCGATCCGCTTCGGGTTCGCTCACGGCCTGCTCGCGTGGGGCTTGTACGAGAGCAGCTCGTTCTCGGTCGGCGAGCCTGACGTCATCTTCAGCCTGGTGTGGGGCGGCACCCTCGCTGGCGGGCTGCTCGGCGCGGCGGTGGGCTTCGGGCTCACGCCGAGCGTGGACGAGGCGCGCCTCGTGGAGTCGACCGGCCTCTGGGGCGCGGGGCTCGGCACGTACATCGCGATGATGACCGGGTACCGCGACGGGACGACCGGCCTCGGCCTCATGCTGGGCGGGATGGACGCCGGCCTCCTGGTCGGCGTGCTGTTGGCGGCCCTCGACATCGTGCCGCCGGTGCGCCGCACGCTCGCGCTCGACCTCGGGTTCCTCGTCGGCTCCGGCGTCGGCGCGCTTCTGCCCGGCTTCTACTACGCGTCCACGGGGCTGCCGCTCGAGATGGAGCCGATCGGCGTCGGGATGGCGCTCGGGGCGATCGGCGGCTGGGTGCTCGCGTACTTCCTGACGGAGGATGCCGGCGCGCCGGACGTGGGCGAGCGCGTCTCGCTCGGCATCGCGCCGGTCGAGGGCGGCGCCACCCTCGCGGTGAGCGGCGTGCTCTGACGATCCGACACGCTCCGACGAGGCAGCCGCGTGTCTTCGCGGCGGTCGCGTTTCCGTCACGGTGTCGAGAGACCGCCGGCCGGTGACGCGGTTGGCGCCGAGCGCTTGCGAAGCACGCCCCCGCGAGCGCGGAGCGCGAGCCAGAGTAGGAGGGCGAGGCCGCGAGGCGCCGCGCGCTCCGTGCAGGTCACCGGTGTCGAGAGACCGCTTGCCGGTGATGCGGGTGCCGCCGGGGCGCTTGCGAAGCACGCCCCAGCGAGCGCGGAGCGCGAGCCAGAGTAATTGTGCCCGCGAGCATGGGTCGCTATATGGCCCACATGAGCGACAACCCCCTCGTCGGCCTCGGCTACGACATCCCCTTCGATCGTATCGGCGCCGAGCACGTCGAGCCTGCGGCAGAGGTGCTCATCGCCCGCGCGAAGGCGAGCCTCTCGGCGATCGGGAGCGACACGTCGCCGCCGACCTACGCGAACACGCTCGGCGCGCTCGAGGAAGCGACCGATCCGCTCGAGCGCGCGATGAGCGTGGTCGGCCACCTCGAGGGCGTCGCGACCACCGACGCGCTGCGCGCCGCCTACAACGAGGTCCGGCCCAAGGTGAGCGAGCTCTACTCGTCGATCCCGCTCGATGAGAAGCTCTACGCCCGGCTCGCCGCGTTCGCGGAGACGGCCGAGGCGAAGGCGCTCTCGCCGACCAAGGCGCGCTTCCTCGAGAAGACGCTGCGCGAGTTCCGGCGCCACGGCGCGGAGCTCGACGAGGAGGGCAAGGCGAAGCTGCGCGAGATCGACGTGGAGCTCGCGAAGCTCACCACGCGCTTCTCGCAGAACGTCCTCGACGAGACCAACGCGTTCGAGCTCGTGATCACCGACGAGGCGAAGCTCGCAGGCTTGCCCGAGAGCGCGCGCCGGGCCGCGCGCGCGTCGGCGGCGGAGAAGGGCAAGGAGGGCTACCGCTTCTCGCTCCACGCGCCGAGCTTGATCGCGCTGCTCACCTACCTCGACGACGCGTCGATCCGCGAGACGGTGTGGCGCGCCTACAACGCGCGGGCGAGCGCGGGCGAGCGCGACAACCGGCCCCTCATCGCGCGCATCCTCGAGCTGCGCCACGAGAAGGCGGCGCTGCTCGGCTACGCGGACTTCGCGGACTTCGTGCTCGAGGAGCGCATGGCCAAGCACGGGAGGGACGCGCAGGCCTTCGTGCGCGATCTGACCGAGCGCACCCGCGCGTTCTTCGAGAAGGAGAACGCGGACCTGAGCGCGTTCCGCCGCGAGCTCGAGGGATCGAGCGCGGCCGAGATCCAGCCGTGGGACGCGGGGTACTACGCGGAGAAGCTCCGCCGGGCGCGCTTCGACTTCGACGACGAGGAGCTCCGGCCCTACTTCCCGGTCGATCGGGTGCTCGGGGGGCTCTTCACGGTCGTCGAGCGGCTCTACGGCGTGAAGGTCGAGGCGCGGAGCGACGCGGCGGTGTGGCACCCGTCGGTGCGCTGCTATCGCATCACCGACGGCGAGCGGCAGCTCGGCGGCTTCTACGTCGATCTCTTCCCGCGTGACAGCAAGCGCGGCGGCGCGTGGATGAGCTCGTTCGTGACGGGCGGGCCGACCGAGGAGGGCACCTTCGCGCCGCACCTCGGGCTCTTCTGCGCGAACGTCACCCCGCCGGTCGACGACGAGCCGGCGCTGCTCACCCATCAAGAGGTGGAGACGCTCTTCCACGAGTTCGGCCACCTCATGCACCACTGCCTGAGCGAGGTGGAGGTCAAGAGCCTCGCGGGCACCGCCGTCGCGTGGGACTTCGTCGAGCTGCCCTCGCAGATCATGGAGAACTGGACCTGGGAGCGGGAGGCGCTCGATCTCTTCGCGCGCCACTACGAGAGCGGGGAGACCATCCCGCGCGCGCTCCTCGAGAAGATGCAGCGAGCGCGGACCTTCCGCGCGGCGAGCGCGATGATGCGGCAGCTCGGCTTCGCCCACACCGACCTCGCGCTCCACGTCGAGTACGACCCCGCGCGCGACGGCGATCCGGTCGCGTACGCCCGCGCGCGGATGCAGCCCTTCAACCCGACGCCGCTCCCGGCCGACTACGCGATGATCTGCGGCTTCACGCACCTCTTCGCGTCGCCGGTCGGCTATGCGGCCGGCTACTACTCCTACAAGTGGGCGGAGGTCCTCGACGCCGACGCGTTCACGCGCTTTCAGGAGCGCGGCGTCTTCAGCCCCGAGGTGGGCGGCGAGCTCCGAAGCAAGATCCTCGCGCGCGGCGACAGCGCCGAGCCGGAGGCGCTCTTCCGCGACTTCATGGGCCGCCCCCCGCGCGTCGACGCGCTCCTCGAGCGCTCCGGGCTCGCGGCCTGACTGGAGTTGCTGGCGCGCGCCGTCCGCGCGCGCGGGCCGAGCCCCGCGTCAGTCCCGACCGGTCAGCGCTTCCGTCCCCGGTGTCCCGCGAGCGCGTAGCGCTCCGCTCGGCGTTCCGAGGGCGTCTTCATTCAGCGGCCAGCGCGCGGAGCGGCGCGTCGCTGAGCCGCCAGGTGGTCCATTCGTCGAGCGCGCTGGCGCCGAGCCCGCGATAGAAGCGCATCGCGAGCTCGTTCCAGTCGAGCACCGCCCACTCGAGCCGCGCGCATCCGCGCTCGACGGCCACGGCGGCCAGTCGCGAGAGCAGCGCTCGACCCACGCCCCGCTGGCGTGCGCTCGGCGTCACCCAGAGATCTTCGAGGTGGATCCCGCGCCGCGCGCGCCAGGTCGAGTAGGTGCCGAAGAAGAGCGCGAAGCCGACCGGCTCGCCCTCGAGCTCGGCGATCAGGCACTCGAAGGGCGGAGGATCCTCGGCGAGCTGCCCGGCGAGGACCTCGGCGGTGGCCTCGACCGCGTCCGGCTCGCGCTCGTAGGTCGCGAGCTCGCGGATGAAGCGCAGGATCGTCTCGGCGTCGCGCGGCGTGGCAAAGCGAATGCGCATCGACCGCAGGGTACCCGTCGATCACATTGGTCGCTCCGCTATGTGAGGGCATCCCGACACCTGCGAACGGCAGCAGGTGTCGGCCTACCGTCACTTCGCTGCGCTCTTGGTCGTGATCAATTCGCGGACAGGATCCGATGCACGCCGCGCATCGAGTGCGAGAGCAGCGCGTCGCGCGCGACGCCGCCGCCGACCGACGCGAGGTAGAGCGGCTGGCCGTGCACGTGGACGATGCGCACCGCGACCTCGGCCCCGCGCAGGAGCGGAGGCAGCGGCATGCCGAGCGCGCTCCGCACCATCAGCGGCGCGATCGCGGCGAGCTCGCGGCAGACCGCGGCGTCGCCGCAGGCGGAGAGCACGAGGCCGTCGTCGTCCGAGAGCACCAGCGCCTCGAGCCGCGCTCGGTCGCGCACGTGCTCGAGCTGAAAGCCGAGGGCGAGCTCACGGTGAGTGCTGCGGCGGCTGCGCCGCTCTTCGAGGGGGTACATGGCAGGGCTCCGGTAGCAGGTGTGTGTCGGTGTAGGTGCACACCGTACCAATGAGCTCCCAGCGGACCAAGAAAGCGTGCTACACAGCCGGGCCGTGAGCTTGAACGACCTCCTCTCCTCCCATCGCGTCGTGGTCTGCGTGGGCTGCGGAGGCGTCGGCAAGACGACCACCGCCGCCTCGCTCGCCGTCAGCGCGGCGATGGCCGGGCGGCGCGTGCTCTGCCTGACGATCGATCCGGCGAAGCGCCTCGCCAACAGCCTCGGTCTCGCGCAGATGACCACCGAGGAGCAGGTCGTGCCGGCCGAGCTCTTCACCAGGCAGGGCCTCGCGCTGCGCGGCAGCCTGTCGGCGATGATGCTCGACACCAAGCGCACCTTCGACGAGCTGGTGACGCGCTACGCGTCGAGCCCCGAGGCCGGCAGGCGCATCCTCGACAACAAGGTCTACCAGTATCTGAGCACCTCGCTCGCGGGCACCCAGGAGTACATGGCGATGGAGAAGCTCCACGCCGTGCGCGAGGACGGCCGCTACGATCTCATCGTGCTCGACACGCCGCCGACCTCGAACGCGCTCGACTTCCTCGACGCCCCCGAGCGGCTCGCCGGCCTGGTCGACTCCCCGGCGATGCGCTGGTTCATTCAAGCGTTCGAGGGAGCGGGCAAGTTCTCGTTCAACCTCGTCGGCAAGGGCGCGGCGTTCCTCTTGCGGGGCCTCTCGCGCTTCACCGGCGCGGGCTTCCTCGAGGTCGTCGCGCAGTTCGTGACCGACTTCAACGATCTCTTCGGCGGCTTCCGCGAGCGCGCGCGCCAGGTGGCCGAGGCGCTGCGCGGGCCCGACGTCGCGTTCGTGATCGTGACGAGCCCGAACCCGCTCGCGATCGAGGAGGCCATCTTCTTCGCGCGCCGCCTCGAGGAGGCGGGCATGCGTCGCGACGCCTTCGTGATCAACGGCGTTCGTCCGCTCTTCGCGGAGCCCTCGCTCGGCGATCACGAGCTCAGCCGGGAGATCGGCCCGCACCTGCCGGAGGGCGTCGACGCCGAGCGTGTGGTCTCGCGCATGCGCCGAGCGCTCGACGACGCTCGTATTCGCGCGATCGCGGACCGGCTCGAGGCCGACCGCCTGCGCCACCGCGCGGGCTCCGATCATCGCTTCGTCGAGGTGCCGGCGTTCGAGGAGGACGTGCACGATCTGGCCGCCCTGGCGGAGGTCGCTGCGTACCTCACCGGGACTCGGTCGCTCGAGCCCGTGATCGCCTGAGGCGTCTAACTCACGTTGCTCAGCTCGCGGCGCGGTAGGCGTGCTGCCGTGCGCTCTCGCGGACGACGATCGAGAGGAGCTCCGCGGTGCGATCCACGACGTCGCAGAGGTCCTCTCCATGCAACCGGAGCACGGTCGACCGACCGGGCAGCGCCGTGCGCACCTGCGCCTCGAAGCCCGACCCTCGCCGGCGCAGCATTACCCGCTCGCGCTCGAGCGAGAGCGAGCGGATCCGCGCCTCGACCGCGTTCCGGACCTCGTGCGTCGGTGAAAGGTCGCCCCAGTCGATGTCGATCATCTCCACCATCCCTCCCGATCGAAAACCCCCGCGAACGAGGGACAGCTAGACCCTGCCGTCCGCGGTACAAGGCCCGCCTCTCGCGAGCCTTCGGCCGGTGTTGGTCCCCGTCTCGACGTCCACGAGATAGGGATGGGCGGGCGAGCTACAAGCGCCGCGCGCTTGCAGCTCTCAGCGAGCCTCGCAATTCCACCCTTCGGAGCCCATCGCAGGGGGCATCCCGGTTGCACCTCAGCGTGAGATGCGCGCCAGTCTGCGGATCGGGATCCTGGCTCTCGCCATCTCGGGCTGTGGCGCGACGGTCGAGGGCGTCGCCGGCGGCGCCGTCGAAGGAGGGCTGGACGAGCTCGCCGAGCAAGAGCAGCAGCGCCGGATCGCGACGGTGATAGCCGATACCGCGATCCCGCGCGCGACCGGCCAGATGGTGGCCGAGCTCGTCGACGCCGCGCTCGGCGAGCTGACCCGCGAGGAGCGCGCCGTCGCGTTCGAGGGCGCGCTGGCGCGCTACACCGCGGTCGTCGGGACGGAGCTCGGCTCGAGCGTCGCGCGCGCGGTCGCAGCGGAGATGCAGGGCGTGCTCGACGCGCCGCTCGTGGCCTTCGATCGGGTCGAGGAGCTCTCGGCCAGCGTGGCCGCGGGCCTGGCCCGTGGGCTCGCCGCGGGGCTGCGGGAGGAGGTCGGCCCGGCGACGCGCGAGGTGATCCGGGAGGACGTCGCCGTCGCGATGGAGGAGGCCCTCGACGAGCGGCTGCAAGCGGCGCTCGGGCGGGCGGCGCGGACGATGGCGCGCGAGGCCGTCATCGGCGCGACCGAGGCGATGGCCGAGGGACAGGAGCACCGCGGAGGCGGGGGCTTTCGCGAGAACCTGCGCGGCCTCTTCGAGCAGGGCGAGGACGTGGCGCAGTGGTCCGTCGTGGCGGTGGCCTTGCTCGTCCTCTTCGTCGTGCTCGCGATCGGCGCGCTCGTGATCGCGGCGCGGCGCGCGCGCAGAGACGCCCGCCGTACGCGCGAGGCGCTCACGACGATGATGGGGGCGATCGAGCGCACCGAGGATCGCGCGTGGTCTCCGGAGCTGCACGCGATCTTGAAGGAGGCCTATCGTGGCCAGGCCAGCGCCGCGCTCGTGCGCTCGATCCTCCGCGAGGATCCCTCGCTCGGGCGGCGGGTGCGCGAGGCCAAGGAGCGCGTCGACGCCAAGCGCACCGAGGCGCCTGCCGAATAGCGCTTGCGCGTTCTCTCGGGGGCGCAGACCATGCGCGCGGCGCAGTCGGCCGCCGCAGCCGCGGCGCGCATCTCCGGGCATGCGCGATCAGGAGGGCGTATGGGTTTCTTCGACAAGATCAAGGGTGCGGTCAACGCGATCACCGGCGGCGCCGCGAAGGTGATCATCGAGTGGCAGCCCGCCACCGCGATGCCGGGCGAGCCGCTCCAGGTCCGCATCACCGCGACGTCGACGGGCGGCGCGATCAACTCGGGCGGCGTGTTCGTCGACGTCCGCTCCACCGAGCAGCTGAAGATCCGCGAGAACGCGCTCGGCAACAACAACCCGAGCATCAACCACAGCAACCAGACCTTCTCGCAGACCTTCCAGATCGCGCCTGCGTTCCAGCTCGCGCCGAACGGCACGATGCAGTGGGACGGCCAGATCGTCCTGCCGCCGCAGGTGCAGCCGACCTATGACGGACCGATGGCCGACCACATCTGGACGCTGCAAGGCCGCGTCGAGATGACCGGCAACGATCCCGACTCCGGCTGGCTCACCTTCCGCGTCGGCGCTCGCTGAGTTGGCTTGCGCGCGCTTCGCGAGCGCGCGGCCGAGCTACGCGGCCCGACCCGCGGGCGCTTCCCATCCCCGGTGTCCAGTCAGCCGGAACCGCTCCGCTCGGCTCCCCGCCGCGGGGGATTGGTTTACGCTCGCTGAGCTGGCGCTCGTCATCACCGAGGGGGTCGGCCGACCCTTGCCCCTGCCCCTGCCCTGCCGACGATTGTCTGGGTGTTTGCCTGGCGCGGTTCGCGGTCTGCCCCACTGGCGGGCACGGGCATGGGCACGAGCATCGACATGCGCGCGCTTGCGCGCGCCAAACAATCAATGCGGGCCGTAGGGGCCGACGGAGTAGGGGTCGGGGGTGCCCTTCGCCGCGTCGAGGAGCTCGGCCGCGCCGCGATCGAGCTGCATCTCGGCGAGCTCGACGCCCATGCGCATCGCCTGCGAGAGGCGCTCGGCGTGATCGCGCGCGTCGACGTAGCCGTCGACCGACGCGGTGAGGATCTGCTCGCCGTCGAGCGAGCCCACCATGCCGTCGATGCGCATCCGCGTGTGCCCGTCGTCGTCGAAGCGCGCGTACGCGGCGATCGGCGTGGTGCAGCCGCCCTCGAGCCTCACGAGGTAGCCGCGCTCCGCCTCGAGGGCGAGGCGCGTCGGGCCGTGCTCGAGCGGCGCGAGCAGCGCGAGCAGCTCGGCCGCGTCGGCGCGCCCCTCGATCCCGAGCGAGCCCTGACCGACGGCCGGCAGCGAGGTCTCCGTCGGGATCGGCCAGAGCCGGCGCTCTTCGGCGAGCCCGAGCCGCTTCAGGCCCGCGTACGCGAGGACGATCGCGTCGAAGTCGCCGCGATCGAGCTTGCTGAGGCGCGTGCCGACGTTGCCGCGCAAGACCGCGAAGCGCACGTCGGGCCGCGCCGCGCGGAGCTGGCAGGAGCGGCGCAGCGAGCTCGTGCCGATCGTCGCGCCTCGCGGCAGCTCGGAGAGCTCGATCCCCGACGGGCTGACGAGCACGTCGCGCGGATCCTCGCGCTCGGGGACGCAGAGGATCGCCATCCCCTCGGCCAGCGTGTCCGGCACGTCCTTCATCGAGTGGACCGCGAGGTCTGCGCGGCCGTCGAGCAGCGCCGCCTCGACCTCGTTGATGAAGAGCCCCTTGCCGCCGATCTTCGCGAGGGGGGTGTCGATCACGCGGTCGCCCTTCGTGACGACGTGCACCTCCTCGGCGATGACGTCGGGGCGGTGCGCGCGGATGCGCTCGATCACCCAGCGGGTCTGCGCGAGCGCGAGCGGGCTCTGGCGCGTGGCGATGCGGATCTTCAAGGCGCTGCCTTTCTTCGGGTCGACTCGTGCTCGAGGGAGACGCCGATGCTGGGGTGCTCGACGCTCGGCGGGGCCGCCTCGCGCTCGACGGGCCGGGCGCTCTCTGAGGCGTGGTCGAGGTCGAAGAGCCGGCGGGTCGCGTCGACGAGCGCCTTGCCTCCCTCGGTCTCGGCGCCGGCCTTGAGCTCGCAGATCGGGTGGTGGAGGAGCTTGTTCGTCATCGCGTCGATCATCTTCTCGAGCGAGCGGCGCTCGACCTCCCCGAGGCCGTTCAGGCGCGGGAGCGTCCGCTCGAGCTCCGAGGAGAGCACATGGCGCACGCGCTCGCGCAGGCCCACGATCGTCGGCGTGAGCTCGTTCGTCGCGCGCCACCGCTCGAAGGCCGCCACCTCGAGCGACACGATGGTCTCCGCGCGCTCCGCCTCTCGCTGCCTCGCGCTCAGGTTCTCCTGCGCGACCTTCTCGAGGTCGTCGACGTCGTAGAGGAAGACGTTGTCCATGTCGCCCACGCGCGGATCGACGTCGCGCGGGACGGCGATGTCGATCAGGAAGAGCGGCCGGTGGCGGCGCGCCTTGATGACCCCCTTCATGAGCTCGGGCGTGATCACGAAGCGCGAGCTCGAGGTCGACGCGATCGCCACGTCGGCCTGCGCGAGCTCGGTCGCGAGCGACTCGATCCGCCGCGCGTGTCCCCCGTGCTCTCGCGCGAGCGCCTCCGCCTTCTCGGGGCTGCGATTGATCACGTAGAGCGCGGCGCCGCTCTTCCCGAGGTGCTTGGCGGCCTGCTCGCCCATCTCTCCGGCGCCGATCAGGAGCACGCGCCGGCCCGCGAGATCGCCGAAGATCTTCCGCGCGAGATCGCTCGCGATCGAGCTGACGCTCACCGAGCCAGCCGCGATCTCCGTCTCGGTGCGCACTCGCTTGGCCACCGCGAACGCGTGCGTGAAGCAGCGATCGAGGAAGCCGCCGAGGACCCCCGAGGCCTTGGCCGCCGCGTACGCTTCCTTCACCTGGCCGAGGATCTGCGGCTCGCCGACCACCATCGAGTCGAGGCTCGACGCGACGCGCAGCACGTGGCGCACGGCGGAGGCGCCGCGGTGCTCGTAGACGTAGCCGTCGATCGGCTCGCCGGCCCGGGCCTCGAGCCAGCGCCGCGCGCGCGTGCTCGCCTCGGGCTCGGTCCCCGCCATGTAGATCTCGACTCGGTTGCATGTGCAGAGGAGCAGGGCCTGGTCGATCCTCGCCTCGCGCGCCAGCGAGGAGACCCCGGCGACCAGCGCCTCGCCATCGACCGCGAGCCGCTCGCGCAGCGCGACCGGCGAGGTGCGATGGCTCATGCCGAGGATGGTCACGTCGTTGGCCGTCATCCGCCGGCGCCTCCGTCGCCTCGCAAGACGTAGCCGACGAGCACCGCCATCGTGCAGAGGAAGCCGAGGGTCGTGCCGATCGCGGCCTTTCGCCCGCGCCACCCGGCGGCGACGCGCAGGAGGAGCACGAGCGCGAAGAGCAGCCACGCGAGCAGCCCGAACGCCTGCGCGGCCGAGAGCTCGAAGGCGCTCGGGTTGAGGCGGACGGCCCAGATCGTCCCCGTGATGACGCCGATCGTGAGGAGCGGGAAGCCGACGAGCACCGCGCGCAGCCCGAGCGAGTCGAGGACGTCGAGCGAGGGCAGGCGCTGGAAGAGGCCGCCGAGCTGCTTCCTTCGGAGCTGCCGCTCCTGGATCAGGTAGGCGATCGCCGCGGCGAACGCGAGGGCGAAGGCGGCGAGCCCGAGGACGTTGACCAGGACGTGCACCGGCAGCATCGCCGAGCGCACGCCCTCGGGCACCGGACCGACGCCGCGGCGGAAGGCCGCGCCGAGGAAGAGCAGCAGCGTGACCGGCGTGATGAACGCGCCGAGGATCCGCAGCCGCTCGTGGGTGCGCACCGCCACCAGGAAGACGAGCACGACGAGGAGCGACATCACGGCGAGCGCCTGATGGATGTCCGCCGTCGGGACGTGGCCGTGCGCGGCGAAGTTGGCGCCGAGGAACGCGAGGTGGCTCACCACCGCGCCGCCGAGGGCGCGCGCCGCGACGCGGGCCGTGCCCTCGGCGCCGCGGGCGAGGAAGTACACGTAGAAGCCGCACGACACCGCGTACAGCGCCGCGGTGGCCGCGAAGAGCGCGGTCACCAACACGGCGGTCCTCCCTGCGAGCTCGAGGGCTTCACGTCGGCAGTAGATAGCATCCCGGGCGCGCCACCGCCGGGCGAGGTCTCCCGTCGCGAGATCCCTCGCATTCCTGGGGACGCCGAGCGGAGCCGCCAGCCAACTCAAAGACCGTCGCAAAATCTCCCGTCGCCCCGCGGCCGATCCGGGCCCGTCCGCGGCGTTGGCGCTCCTCGACGTACTTTCGTACGTCTCGTCGCGCCGCCTTGCGGCCGGACCCGGCTCGA
>JAEZBP010000578.1 GCA_023427125.1 Pseudomonadota bacterium
GCGTTCTCAGCCCCGTGCCAGCGCGCGAAGCCGTGCCAGCGCGCGAGCGAGGTCGAGCCGAAGGCTCGACCGTCGTCGAAGGGCGCGCGGCCGCAGCGTCCTTCGACTGCAGCTCGCTGCGCGAGCCGCGCTCAGGGCGAACTACGGGAGGACTTGCCTCTTCCCCGTGCAGCCGAGCACAACAGCCGGGCACGGGCACGGGCACGGGCACGGGCACGGGCACGGGCACGGGGGCGGGGCGCTTTCAGCGCCCTGCTACCAGGGGATGTCGTTCGGATCGATCTCGCGGCGGGGCGCGGCCTGCTCGTAGCGGTGGGTCTTCGGCTCGCGCTCCCCGATATGGAAGACCACGCCGGACTTGCCCGCGTGGAGCTCCCCATCGACGAAGCGCTCGATCGCGTAGCGCGCGACCCCGTAGTAGCCGTCCGACGCGGCGCAGAGGACGAGCCTCCCGGTGTGCTCGCACGGGATGCACCACTCGGCGAGGCCGTCCTCACACTTGTAGAAGCCGCGCGCCTCGCACTTCGGACAGTCGACCTCGCGCTCGAGCGAGCGACGGGTCTTCAGCGACTCCTCGAACGACTCCGCGGCGCGTCTCTCCTCGAGGACCTCCGCGATCGGGCACGAGCAATCCGGGCAGATCTTCGCTCGATCCGAAACCTTGCGCCCGCAGTCGGGACACTCGATCAGCATCGCCTCTCCATGGCCGTCCGCCGGCTCAAGCGCGCCGGCGCCGAGCCGACATGCGGCGGAGACTAATCACGAGGCCCAGCATGATCCAGCCGAGGCCGGCGAGCCCTCCGTCCGTCGAGACGGAGCGGCACCCGCAGCCCGGCGCCGGCGGGACGACGCCTCCGTCGCCGAGGCCGCCATCCGCCCCGCAGAGCGGATCGGGCGTCCATGCGCAGCGGCCGCCGGCGCCACACGTTTCGGTGGTGCACGGATCGCCGTCGTCGCAGTCGGAGGAAGCCTCGCAGTTGCACTCCGAGTCGGCGTAGTCGACGTTCCCGTCGCAGTCGTTGTCGGCGCCGTCGTCGCACACCTCGAGGCGCCCCGGGTTGATCATGGGGTTCCGATCGTCACAGTCGCCCGCGCGGTTCTCACCCGCGTCGGTGCAGTCGCCGTCGCCGTTGTCGTCGACGCCCATGCCGCAGAAGCCGTCGCGATCGCGATCCAAGAGGTGCACGCAGTCGTCGTCGTACTGGCCCCAGTCGCCGTCGCAGTCCACATCGACGAGCTCGAGGCACATCTCCGCGGCGCCCGGGTTGATCATCGCGTCGCCGTCGTTGCAGTCGCTGACCGCGCGGTTCTCGCCCGCGTCGAGGCAGTCGCCGTCGCCGTTGAGGTCCTGGCCGATCGGGCAGTAGCCGTCCATGTCGGCGTCGACGTCCCGCGTGCAGACGTCGGGATCGTCGACGGTGCCGTCGAGGTCGTTGTCCACCTCGTCCAGGCAGTTCTCCGGCGCGCCCGGATACACCGTCGGGTCGAGGTCGGTGCCGAGCGGATTGGACTCGCCGCCCGCGACCTCCGTCGGCCCCTCCTGCTCGCCCTCGTCGGCGCAGTCGCCGTCGCCGTTCAGGTCCGCGCCCACCAGGCAGAAGCCGTCTCGGTCGTGGTCGGTGTAGCGCAGGCAGTCGCCCCGATCGGACGCGTCCGTGGCTCCGTCGCAGTCGTTGTCGAGACCGTCGGTGCAGATCTCCATGACCGTCGGGTTGAGCGCCGCGTTCATGTCGTCGCAGTCGCCCTCGCCCGTCACCTCGGCGCCGAGGCAGAACCCATCCTCATTCATGTCGAAGCCGACGAAGCAGTACCGGTCGCCGTCGGTGTCGAGGTGGGTCGCGCAGTCCGGGTCGGCGAGGCTCGCCGCGCCGTCGCAGTCGTCGTCGATGTCCCCGTTCTCGCACATCTCCATCGCGCTCGGATGGATCGACGGATCGCCGTCGTCGCAGTCGCCCGGCCCCTCGGCCTCGCCCGCGTCGGCGCAGTCGGCGTCGCCGTTGAGGTCACGACCGGCCGCGCAGTAGCCGTCGCCGTCGTTGTCGAAGAACGACGCGCAGGCCGGGTCGCGGAAGTCGGCGGTGCCGTTGCAGTCGTTGTCGATGCCGTCGGTGCAGATCTCGTCCTGATCGGGGTTGGCCAGCGGGTTCGTGTCGTCGCAGTCGATGCCGGCCTCGAGCTCGCCGGGATCGTTGCAGTGCCCGTTGCCGTTGAGGTCCCGGCCGATCGGGCAGTAGCCGTCGACGTCGGCGTCGGCGTCGCTCGTGCACATCGGGTCGGCAGAGTCGGTCAGCCCGTTGCAGTCGTTGTCGAGCAGATCGATGCAGTTCTCGCGCGCTCCCGGGAAGACGGTGATCGCGTCGTCGTCGCAGTCGACGTCCGCGGTGGCCTCGCCCGCGTCGATGCAGTCGTTGTCCCGGTTCAGGTCGCGGCCCATGCCGCAGAAGCCGTCGCCGTCGCGGTCGACCACGCCGGCGCAGTCCGGATCCACGAGGGTCGCGAGGCCGTCGCAGTCGTTGTCGATGACGTCGGTGCAGAGCTCGGCCGCCGCGCTGTTCACGGTGTCGTTGCCGTCGTGGCAGTCGAAGGTCGTGTCGTGCTCGCCGGTGTCGAGGCAGTCCCCGTCCATGTTGGTGTCGCGGCCGCGGCAGCAGTAGCCGTCGCCGTCGACGTCCTCGTCGGCCGGCGTGCAGCGCGAGTCCGTGCCGTTCGCCGGGCAGCTCGCGAAGCCGGGGCGGCTCGCACAGTCGCAGGAGTCGGGGATGCCGTCGGCCGGCACCCACAGGCCGTCGGGATCGCCGAGCTCCTCGCCGTTGGTGTAGCCGTCGGTGTCGCTGTGCATCCGGGCGAGCGTCTCGTTCCAGACCCTGCCGTTGGTGTTGAAGTCGGTCCCGAACTGGTTGAAGCACGGAGGCAGGGGGCAGCCGCCGCCGCCGTCCGCGTTGTTGTGGCAGGTGATGCAGGGGCGCGAGGTCCCGACGGAATTGGTCGCCGTCGCGCGGCACGGGATGAGGAACGCGAAGGGCTCGAACGCGTGGGCCGTGGGGGCGGCGAACGCGAGCGAGGCCAGGGCGAGCGCGGCGGGGACCAGGGCGCGACGGACTGTAAGCAAGGAAGCCTCCCAGGGACTGAGGATCAGGGCAGGATCCGGAAGCGCAGGCGGTACGGCTCGGCGATCGTGGTCTCCGCCGGCACCTGCACGCGCACCGTGTACTCACCGCTGCCGAGATCGGCGCGGTGCATGATCGCGCAGCCGTTGGTGTCCTGCATCCCCGACACGAGCGTGTCGGAGCCGCTCTGGAGGACGAGGTTGAACATGGTCGAGGCCCCCGATGCGCAGGGCGTTCCGTCGGCGTTGAGCGCGTCCACCATGAGGTCGCCGCCGGCAGGGACGGTGATCGCGAAGACGTCGCCGTAGGTGCACGCGCCCGGCCCGCCGATGTCTCCCGTGATCTCGAGCTCGTTCGAGGGGGGCAGGATGATCGCGTTCGCCTCGACGCGGTTGTCGTTCGGCTCGAACTCGGCGGTCCGATCGGCGCTCAGCTCGACGCGACACCTTCGATCGCAGCCGTCGCCGTCCATGATGTTCGCGTCGTCGCAGCCCTCGCCGTGGCTCTCGACCCCATCGCCGCACACGAGCCGGTAGGCCTCGAGGCGATAGCGACCGCCGCCCTCGGCGCCGTCGTCGATGCCGATGTACCAGCGACCGTCCGCGTTGGCTTCGAACGCGAAGTGCTCGTCGCTGCCGCCGCTGCACGCGGTCGACACGAAGCTGCACGTGCGTGAGTCGCAGCGCGAGGCCTCCGTCAAATAGAGCATCGGCTGGCGGTTCGCCGAGAGGGCGGCGAGATGGAAGTGCCACTTCGCACCGTCGGTCACGTCGATGCCGATGAAGACGTCGTTGCCCGGCGTCGTCGCCCCGCAGCTCGACGAGTTGTCGTTCTCGTAGCCGGTCGTGGTGTCGATCTCGATGTTGTTGGTCGTGGTGGTCAGCAGGCGCCGAGGCATCTCGCTCGGCGGCTTGCACCGATCGTCGAACTGAGGTCCGCCCGCGTCCGTCTCGGTCACGTCACCGTCGGGGCGCGGACCGGAGTCGGCGGTGCCCTGGAGATCGTCGAGGTGCTGCGGCGAGACGACGGTGCATCCCGCCAGCGCGACCAGCGCCCCGAGCCACGTCGCTCGCCCGATCATCGTCTTCGTGTGGCTCATGTCAGAAGCTCCCGCCGAGGCCCAAGAGCGCGCCGTCCGTGCTCGCGATGAAGAGCGGCGCCAGCTGCGCCGAGCCCTCACCGCCGCCGAAGACGTTCCAGTCGGTGAAGATCGCGAGCGCCACCGCGGCGGCGCCGAGCGCGGCCGTGACCCCGACGAAGACGTTGGTCAGGTTCTGCTGATCGTTGGCGGCGTGGTAGCGCTGGAGCCCGACGTCGTAGCCTTCGGCCAAGGTGGTCCCGGTGTACGTCTCGTTCAGAGCGAGGGTCTCCATCCCGGACCAGATCAGGACCGCGCCGCCCGCGAGGGCGAGGCCGCCGACGCTGATGAAGATCGCCGGGTGCAGGATCCCGAGCCCCTGCGAGGGCGGCGGCGTCGGCGTCGTCCCCCCACCGCTCGGCGGCGGGGGCGGGTCGTTGGCGCGGTTTCGGGCGAGCGACTCGTCGAGCACGCGGATCCGAGCCTCGACCTCCGCGCGGTTCGGCGCCTGCGGGACCGCCGCGAGGTACTCGCGGAGCGCGGCCACCGTCTCCTCGTCGCGGCGCAGGCGATCGAGCGTCTGCGCGATGTTGTAGAGCAAGCCGGGCCGAGGGCTGAGCTGGTAAGCCTGGCGAAAGCGCGCGAGCGCTTGCTCGTAGCGGCCGGCCACGAAGTCCTCGCGGGCCTGCTCGAACGTCAGGCGCGCGGCCTCGTCGAGCTGAGAGGGTTGCTCTTCTTGCGCGGCGGCGGCTCCCGCCCACGCGCTCACTGTAAGGAGGAACACCAAAGGCAAGGTTCGCCGCATGTAACTCTCCACGCGGCGCGAGGATACTCGCAGACCGTGCGGTTGACGAGGATCAACCACGAGCCAAGACGCTCCACGCTGGACCGGGGGCCCGGTTCCTCACATCCTTGCGTCCATGCTTGACGCTCGGGCCGGACTGCGGCTGCTCGCTCTCTCGGTGATCGCTCTCGGGGCGTGCGATCGCGGACCGGCGCCGGACGGCGGGCCCGTCGAGGTCGACGGAGGGAGCGACGCCGGGCCGCTCGAGGCGGACGCGGGCCCCGACGCGAGCGAGCCGGGGGACTGCCAGGGCCCGCCGGGCCTCTACATGGCGGGCTCGTGCGACATGCTCGCGGTCGGCGTGCGCGCCTACCGCCCGCGCTACGCGCTCTGGTCGGACGGCGCGGACAAGGAGCGCTTCGTCTACCTCCCGCCGGGCACGCGGATCGACACGGCCGACCCGAACAACTGGGTCTACCCGCGGGGCACGCGCATCTACAAGACGTTCTCGCACGCCGGCGTGCGGCTCGAGACGCGGCTGCTCGAGAAGCACTCGAACGACACCGGCCCGAACGCCTGGTACATGCGCACCTTCGCGTGGAACGCCGCGCAGGATCGGGTCACCGAGGTGACCGAGGCCGACATCAGCCTCCGCGAGAACGTGCTCGGCACCGACCACGACATCCCCAACGGCCCCCAGTGCGTCGAGTGCCACAGCGGCCCCCTCGACGTCGTCAACTCGTTCTCGGCGATCCAGCTCAACCACGACGACGGCAGCCTCACGCTGCAGATGCTCCTCGGCGAGGGCCTGCTCACCGTGCCGTTCGACGAGAGCGACGCGCGCGTGCCCGGCACCCCGACCGAGGCGGCGGCGCTCGGCTACCTGCACGCGAACTGCGGCAACTGCCACCGCGCCACCCCCTCCGCGAGCAGCCCCGACGCCTGCCGCACCGCCGCGTGCGCCAGCGGCCTCCACCTGTGGGTGAACACCGGCCTCGACACGGTGGGCGAGACGACGACCTACGAGACCGCGGTCGCGGTCCGGCACACGTACTTCCACGCCGACATGCCGGCGGACAGCCGCTGCCGCGTGCACCCCGGCGAGCCGGAGCTCAGCGTGGTGCACTTCCGCATGGCGCACCCCCGCGGTGACTCCGCGCAGATGCCGCCGCTCGGGACCGAGCTCAACCACGCCGAGGGCATCGCCACCGTAGCCGCGTGGATCTCCGCGCTGACCATGCCCGACACGCCCTGCCTCCCGTAGCGAGCGGATCAGCGGCGGTTGGCCCAGGGGTCATCGAGCTCCGGCGCGTAGTCGCGCGAGCGAGGCCGAGCGGCGGGGCCCGGCGCGAGCGGCTGCGGCGTCGGCACCAGCGACTGAGGCTGCGGCGTGGGGACGGCGCGGGGGCGATCGTCGCGCGAGGAGGGCGCGGGGACGAGGTGCAGGGTGAGCGAAGGCTGGCCGCCGACCACGGTGACGGTGCGGGTGACGTAGCCCTCCTTCGCCACGTCGATCGTCCAGCGCTCGCCGCGCGGGATCAGGAGCGGGACCGGCGTGTCGCCGAGATCACGGCCCTCGCGCCGCACGGTCGCGGTCGGCGGATCGGTCTCGAGC
>JAEZBP010000703.1 GCA_023427125.1 Pseudomonadota bacterium
CCTGTGGACAACGTGTGGAGTGTCCGCGGGGGCGCTGTGGAGGGCTCGCGATCGGCTGTGTGTAACCTGTGGGCGGCGGATGGCCTCTGCTCTTGTGGACGCCGCCCGCTAACGTTAGCGTCGCGCCCGTCAATGGAGGCGTCATGAAGAAGGCGAGTCTGCCCCTGGCGTTCGTGCTCCTCGCTCTGGGCTGCGGGCCGGCCGCCCCGCCGGCGAGCGGGGAGGGCGCCGACACCGCGGGCGGCGAGGAGGGCGAGGGCGTCCAGGCCCGCGCGAGCGCGCGCGAGCTCATCGGCATCAACCCGCCGGAGCTGCCCTGGTCGGAGATGTCCCACGCGGATCGCGAGATGGACATGATCGGGCGCTTCCTCCCGATCTTCGAGGAGATCTTCAAGGAGCACTCGTCGGTGCAGTACGCCGCCTTCGGCTGCGAGAGCTGCCACGGCTCGAACATGCGCGAGCGCAACTTCGAGATGCCCTCGACCGAGCTGCCGCCGGTGCCGCTCCCGGGCACGCCGGCCTACCAGCAGATGGCGAGCGAGCACCCCGAGGACACGCGCTTCATGGAGGAGACGGTCACCCCGACGATGCAGACGATGCTCGGCATGGGCGCGACCTTCACCTGCAACGGCTGCCACCCCGTCGGCAGCTGAGCGGCCGTCGCCGCGCCGACGTCTCCTGCGCGCCCAGCACGGGATTCGGCGAGGGAGAAGGCCTCCTGAGCGCCCCGCCCGGGATTTGGCGCAAGAAAACGCCTCCTGAGCGCGCAGCACGGGATTCGGCGCAAGAAAAGGCCTCCTGGACGCTCAGGAGCCGTTTCGTTCCGGAAATTCGCCCGCTGGACACTCCGACTGTACGTGTTTCCTGAAAAACGCGTGCTGGACAGTCCGGTTGTACATGTTTCCTGAGAAACGCGTGCTGGACAGTCCGGATGCAATTCGGGGCCTCGCTGCGCCCTCGATGCGAAGCGCCGCCTCGCCGACTCGGCGGAGACGGGTGCGGAGAGTGACGTTCGCGCTACGCCGGGCGCGTGGGCCTTCGTGCCTCGGGGAACGACGCGGGGTGGCTACACGGCGAGGGGGCGTCGCGCGTACACTCGGAGGCCGAGATGCGGACCTCCCTCGTCCTCGGCTTGCTCCTCGCGCTCGGCTGCGATGGCCCGCCGCTCTCCGATGACGCAGGCGCCGACGCGGGACGCCGGCGGCGCGACGCGGGCGTCGACGGCGGCCCGGCGCCGCGCGTCGATCTCTGCGATCCCCGCCTCGACGCCGAGCCCTTCCCGGAGCCGGGCGGCTGGGGAGGGAACCGGGGCCCCGGCGCGCCCGCGATTCGATTCAGCGCGGACGCCCTCTACACAAACTGCGCGTACCTCGACGGCGGCGAGCAGGACGTCACCGATCACCACAACCTCGTGACGATGTTCGACGGCTACCTGCTCATGCCGTGGGCGCCCGAGTGGGGCGGCGGCGGCCTCACGTTCTTCGACATCTCCGATCCCTGCGCGCCCACCGCCGTCGGCACCGGCTCCTCGCGGCAGATGCGCGAGACCCACGCGATCGGCTTCTCGACCCTCGGCGGCCGCTTCGCGGTGGTCGATCAGCTCGGCGCCGCGCTCCAGGCCGGAGGCGGCGGGATGCAGTTCTGGGACGTGTCGGATCCGACGGCGCCCGAGGCGATCGCCGATCTGCAGCTGCCCGACGTCTTCTACCCCGACGCGTACGCGCGCATCACGCTGAGCGTGTTCTGGCAGGTCCCCTACGTGTACGCGGGCTCGGCCGATCTCGGCGTGCACATCGTCGACGCGGCCGACGCGCGGCGGCCGCGCTACGTCGGCAACCATCGCTTCGATCCGATCCTGCGGGTCGGTCAGGTGCAGGCGATCGGCAACCTGCTGATCGCCACCGCGGCGGAGGGCGCGCGCACCGTGCTCCTCGACATCTCGGATCCCGAGGACCCGCAGCCGATCGCCGGCGGCGACTTCCTCGCGGAGGACGGCGAGGGCATGCCGCGCGAGGCGTACTTCACGAATTTCGCGGGCGGCTTCCTCTACTACGCGCGCAAGGACGGAGGCGGCGGGATCATCGTCTACGACGTGCGCGATCCGAGCCGCCCGGTGCACGCCGGCGAGGTGCGGAGCGACGGCAACGGCGGCTACGTCTTCCTCCACGAGGGCTTCGCGTTCACCGGCGAGTCGAGCTTCGCGGCGATCTACGACGCGCGCGATCTCTCGGCGATCACCGAGGTCGCGCGCCTGGATCTCGAGGGCGACCTCGACACCGCTACGCCGATCGGCAACGTGGTGGTGCTGAGCGTCGACGACGACGCGAACGAGGATCAAGGCAGCGCGATCGCGCCGTGGCGGGAGGAGCCCGACGCCCGCGGCCCGGTGGTGGCGTGGACCTGGCCCGAGGACGGCGCGACCGGGCTGCGCACGAGCTCGCGGATCGGCATCGCGTTCGACGAGGCCGTCGACTCGCGGAGCGCCTTCGAGGGCTCGGTGCGGCTCACGCGCAGAGGCGGCGGCCGGGTCGCGGCGGTGATCAGCGCACAGGACACGGTGCTGAACGTGCACCCGCGCTGCGCGCTCGAGCCCCACACCGACTACGCGGTGGAGGTGATGGCGGGAGGGGTGGTGGACTTCAACGGCAACCCGGTCGCCGAGACCACCCGCATCACGTTCCGCACCGGGCCGGAGTGAGGGCTCGACGAGCATCTCGCGCGGCGTCGCGGCGCAGAGATGACAGGAGCTTCGCGGCTCTGCGTCTCTGCGTGAGCACGCTCTCCTTGCTCGCGGCGAGCGGGTGCGGAGGGCCGCTGGCGGAGCCCGACGGATCGATCGCGGATGCGCAGATCGACGCCGGCCGCGACGCGGGACCGGAGCTCGAGGCGGTGGCGAGCGGGCCGCGCTACGCGCTGGTCGGCGAGACGATCACCCTCGACGGATCGGCGTCGACGGGCGCTTCGCAGTACCTCTGGGCCTTCGGCGACGGCCGCGGGTGGGACGCGCCGCGCGCGGAGGCGAGCGCCGAGGTGGCCTACGACGAGCCCGGGCGCCATCGCGCGGTGCTCACGGTCAGCGACGCGGCGGGGCGGCGGCGGACCGCGTCCTGGCTGGTCACGGTGACACACCCGAGGGTGCACACGCCGAGGCAGAGCGGGAGCGTCGCCGTCGACGGTGAGGCCGGCGAGGTCGCGGTGGTGAGCCCCGACTCCGACGAGCTGGCGGTCTTCGCCTATGCGGGTGGAGCGCTGGCGCTGGTCCGCCGCTTCGCCACCGCGGACGAGCCCCGCACCGTCGCGCGCTGGGACGATCGATGGGCGGTGGTCTGCCAGGCCGCCGGCGTCGTGCAGCTCTTCGGGGCGGGCGGCGTCGAGGAGATCGCGCTGCCTCGCGCGAGCCGGCCCTTCGGCGCGGCGGCGACCGAGGACGCGCTCGTCGTCTCGCTGCAGGCGACCGGCGAGCTCGCGCGGATCACGCCGGGCGGCACCGTCACGGTCGAAGCGGCGATCGAGGACGCGCGCGGCGTCGCGATCCTGCCCGACGGACGCGTCGCGGTCAGCCGGTGGCGCTCGCCCGACGAGCGCGCGGAGATCGCGGTGCTCGGCGGCGCCGCGCCCGAGCGCTGGACCCTCGCCTACGATCCGCAGCCGGGCTCCGACACCGAGAGCGGCGGCGTCCCGAGCTACCTCGCGGAGCTCCTCGTCTCGCCGACCGGGCGGGTGGCGGTGGTGCCCTCGCTGCAGGCCGCCATCGGCGAGGGCCTCTTCCGAGGCCCGCGCCCGCTGACCTTCGAGACCACCGTGCGCGCCGCGCTCTCGTACCTCGATCCGGTGAGCGGCGCCGAGGACTTCGAGCGCCGCAAGCTCTTCGACGACCGCGGCCTCGCCTCGGCCGGCGCGTTCTCGAGCCGCGGCGACTACCTCTACCTCGCGATGCGCGGCGCCCGGGCGATCGAGCGCATCGACGTGCTCACCGGCGCGCAGGCCGGCAGCGCCCTCGACGTCGGCTTCGCGCCGCAGGGGCTGGCCCTCTCGCACGACGACCGGCTGCTCTTCGCCGACGCGTACCTCTCGCGCGAGCTCGTGGTGTACGACGTCCGCTCTCCGGGCGCGCTGCCGGTCGAGCTCGCGCGGCTGCCCATCCCGAGCGCCGAGCCGCTCACGCCCGAGCTCCTCCTCGGCAAGCGCCTCTTCAACGACGCCGCCGACCCGCGGCTCGCGAAGGACAGCTACATCGCCTGCGCGCACTGCCACCTCGACGGCCTGAGCGACCACCGGGTGTGGGACTTCACCGACCGCGGCGAGGGCCTGCGCAACACGATCGATCTCGTCGGTCGCGCCGGCGCGGAGGGGCCGCTCCACTGGAGCGCCAACTTCGACGAGGTGCAGGACTTCGAGCACGACATCCGGGGCGCGTTCCGCGGCACCGGCCTCCTGTCCGACGAGGCGCTGGCGGTCGGGACGCGCGGCGAGCCGCTCGGCGACCCGAAGGCCGGCGTGAGCGCGGAGCTCGACGCGCTCGCGGCGTACGTCCGCTCGCTCGACGCCCACCTGCCGAGCCCGTACCGCCAGCCGGACGGCACGCT
>JAEZBP010000904.1 GCA_023427125.1 Pseudomonadota bacterium
CGCGTGCTGGGAGCGGCTGCTCTCGCGGGAGCCGACGAGCGTGGAGGCGGTCTCGACGTGGATCGCGCGCCTCCTCGAGCGGCCGGGCGGCGGGGCGGCGCTCGCGCGCATCACGGTGCGATGGAAGGAGCGGGGCCGCACGCCGACGCACGCGCCCTGGCTCGACGCCGCCGCGGCGCTCGACGAGGGGATCCGCGCGCGGGCGAGCGAGGAGCTGCTCGCGCGGCTGCGCCAGGAGGCGAACGAGTCGATCCGAAGGGAGCTCGCGGAGGCGGTGAAGGTCCTCGCGCCCGCGCAAGGCGACGCGCGCGCTGCTCGAGACGCTCCTCGGCGCGTCGATCGAGGACGCGGCCGGCGCGCCGAGCGAGGGCGACGCCGTCACCGCGATGCACCTGTCGGAGGTCCTCGCGCGCTGGCCTCTCGAGGCGGTCGCCGAGGCGCTCGTCGAGGCGCGGCGCGCGGGTAGTCCCGGCGCGTGGGATCGCGTCACGAACCCCGTGTGGTCGCGCCTCGGCCCCGATCCGATCCTGCGCGAGCGGGCGAGGGCCGACCTCGCGTCGGACGACGTGAAGGTGCGCCACCGCGCGGTGAGCGTGCTGCTCGGAGAGCACCGCGACGAGGACGCCGGCGACCTCGCGCGCGAGCTCTACCGCGATCGCGAGCTGCGCTCGGCGGTCCTCTCGTACGCGCCGATGGCGGTCATGACCGAGGCGCGCCGCGATCTCGAGCGTGGCGAGCTCGGCCTCTCCGAGACGATCACCGTCCTCTCGTGCACCCCCGCCGAGGAGCAGACCGACGCGATGTGGGCGGCCGCCCGCACGACCCGCGACGCGGCGCTCGCCGGGACGGAGAAGGAGCGCCACCGGGCGCTCTCGGAGGTGGAGGTGCTGGCCCGCGCTGGCGACGCGTGGGATCCGAGCGACCTCGCCTTCGTCCGCGAGGCCATCGAGCTCGCGCTCGCGGACGAGGGGGAGGCGTGGCTCTTCGCGTCCATCGTGCCGGCGCTCGAGCGCGTCGACGCGCCCGAGAGCGAGGCGCTCCTCGACGAGCTCGACGCGCGCGCGAGCGAGGAGGCGAAGGAGTACATCGACGACGTGCGCACCCGGGGCTGAGCGCCGGATCAGCGCTCCGGAGGACGAGGCGGGTCGTTCGATTGCCCGTCGAGCGGGATCGGCCGCGCGTCCCATCCGAGCGAGGTCGCATCGTCGCGCTCGCCGGCGCCGAACACCGATGGACCGTCGCCCGCGCACCAGACCTCGTGCGCGTCGCCGGTCGACCAGCAGAGCGTGTCCCAGGAGAGCGCGAGCGTCCGGACGTCGGTCGCGCCGGAGACCGCAGCGCTCAGGCCGGGGTTGCCCCAGCACGAGAGCGCGCCGTCCGCGGTGATGACGCAGCAGCCCTCGCCTCCACAGTCGATCGCGCGCGCCTTTCCGCGGAACGGTGCGGCGATCGCGACGCCACCGCGCGTGCAGGCGACGGCACCGGCTTCGTCGATCACGCAGACCACCTCGCCCGTCACGGCCACCTCCCGCGCGCGGCCGAGGCCCTCGGCGCGGGATGCGCGGAGCGGGTCTACCCCTGCGCGTCCACCGGGCGCGCCCCACACCCAGACCTCGCCGCCGGCGTCCAGGCACGCCCCGGCGTCCATCCGCGCGCACCCGCGCAGCGCGCGACCGGCCTCCGTCTCGACGAGGCGGGGGCCGCAGCGGACCGGTACACCGGGAGCCGGCGACCCCCAGCACTCGACGCGCCCGTCCTCGAGCAGCGCGCAGGTCCACCCGTCGTCAATCGCGATGTCGGTGGCCGGCGCGAGCAGGCTCACCGGGTGATCGACGGCGTGCTCGACCCGGCAGTCCTCGAAGCCGAGCCGCCCATCGCCACCTTCGCGCCCGGAGCAGTGGACCGTGCCGTCTTCGTGCAGGACGCAGGTGTGCTCCTCGCCCACCGCGACGGCGCGCGGCTCGTCATGGAGGGGGATCCGCGTGACCGGAGAGCGCTCCCAGGAAAACCTCCACTCGCGGTCCCCGCGCGCCGGCCACACCGGCAGGCCCAGTGTTCGCCCCCAACAGAAGAGCTCGCGCGCGTGCACCGCGCATTGAACGAGGCCTCCGACCGCGAGGCCTCGAGGGTGACCGCGGACGGGCGGAGGCGGCGCAGGCTCCACGACCGCCGCCCGATCGACCTCCTCCGCTCTGCGCTCGGGTCCACGATCCGGCCCGCACCCCGCGAGGATCACGGCGGCCAGGAGGAGCCTACCGATCACGCGACGAGGTCCACTCCGAGTCGTCGGGGATACGATCGAAGTAGGCGTCCCCCGGGTCCGGCGGAGGCGACGGCGGGAGCGCCCCACCGTAGGTCGGGGCCTCGACCCATGCGCCGATCGACCCCCGGCGCCAGCTGCTCGTGAGGTAGCCGCGAAGCCCGCGCACGCGCACCCGCCAGACGGCGTACAGCTCGTCGAGCAGCCGCTGCCCGTAGGGACCGTAGCCGGTGTTGCACGTCAGGAGGTCGACCCGCCCGATCCGCGCGCTCCGCAGCGCAGCGCCGATGTCCACCACGGCGTTCTGCTGCGGAGTGAGATCCGCGCGGGGGCGAGTGCGGATCTGCAAGAGCATCTCGAGCGTGACCCGCAGATGCTCGCGCGGAGCGAGGTCCACCCAGGCGGTGGCGCCCTCCGTCGCCGCGTCTCCGTGGCCCACCAAGATGCCGATCGCGTTTCGCGCCCCCGCCCACCGCGCGGCCTCGCGGTAGCTCTCGAGCGTGGCCGCGAGCATCGCCTCGACGGTGTCGGCCCGGGGCGGGTGCATCCGAACCATCATGATCCTCTGGTCGCGATCGGCCTGGGTGGGCCCGGCCTCGGGCGTGCTCCGCCCGTCGCTCGCGTCGAGCTGCTCCGCCCACTGGAGGTTCTGCCGGAGCAGCCCGATCTCCGGATCCTCGTTCCTCGTCCGCGCCGGGATGAAGCCTCCGCCCGCGGCGAGGATGACGTAGCGACGTGACACTCGGCACCTCCCATGCTCGCAGAGCCAATCCGCGCGCTGGCCCCTCCTCCGAACAGTAGCGGATCGCGTCGCGCAATTGTGCGCAGCGGACGCCGATCCCGCTCGTGACCCGCAGCCGCCAAACGACGGTGGGTTGATCGCGCGCGCCCTCCCGGGTGAGCCTCGAGGGCATGAAGTCGCGAGAGCGCCTGCCGAACGAGCCGCCCCTGCTCGACCCCGAGCGCGCGATCCGCCTGGCCCGGGAGGCGACGGCCTTCGTCGACACGCCGGACGAGCACTTCGACGAGCGGCGCGACCTCGCGGCGATGACCGCGATGGACGCCGCGCACCTCGCGCTCGAGACCGCGATCGACACCGGCGATCCGCGGGTGCTCGACGCCGCGCTCGAGCTGGCCGCGCAGCGAGAGCAGTGGTGGGGCGAGGAGCACTTCGAGGACGAGATCGCCTCTGCGGCCGACGTGATCCTCCCGGCGATCACCGCGATCGACAACCTCGCGCGGAGCTGCGCGCGCAGCAAGTCGAGCTTCCTGCGGATGTACACCGCGAGGGGGCTCGGCTCCCGCGCGCTGCGCTCGCTCCGCGGCGAGAGCCCCGAGGCCGAGGCGGAGGTGGACGCGGAGGCCGCCGGGATCGTCTTCGCGCTCACCAAGGACAGAGACGCCGACGTGCGCGCCGCCGCTCGGGAGG
>JAEZBP010000981.1 GCA_023427125.1 Pseudomonadota bacterium
CGTGGCGCGGCGCCGAGCGGGCCGCGCAGCGCAGCCCCGCTCGCCCACGCGATCATCGAGGCCACCGGCAGCCCGGACCACACCGCCCACCGGGGGAGCCCCTCCCTCGCGACCACGAGGGCTCCGAGAGCGCCGGTGAGCACCCAGAGGCTCGGCTCGAGGAGCGAGCCGCTCGTCCAGTAGAGAAAGCGGGTGTGTTCGCGGAGCGAAACGACCATCCCGGAGGCGCCGAGGAGCATGACGAGCGCCACCGCCACGAGCGGCTCGTGCCCAAGGCGCACGCGCCGATGCGGCGGGCGAGAGACGACCGGCTTCTCGTCGTCGTCCGATTGCCCCTCCCTCGCCTCGAGCGACATGAGCTCTCCCTCCGCCGATCAGCGCCGCGTCTCGGACGAGCGCCGGCCCGGAGCCTACAGGTTTCGAATCACCAGCGTCGCGCGCTTGACGGCTCTCGCCGGGTAGGTCTCCGGCGCAAGCGGGCCGGGCCCGAGCGGATTCGGAGTGTCTAGAAAGTCCGCGACATCCTCGAAGAGCGAGCGCGCGAAGAGCCTCGGCCAGCTCGCCCGGCTCCATCCCGAGGGACCGGGCGCGCCGGTGTCCGCGTCTACTCGTTCGTCGGCGTCGACCCGGAAGCCGGTGAGCGGGGCGCGCTCGCCTCGGCGGCGGGCTTCGGATCGGGGAGGACGCGCATGGCCTCCTTCTTCCACTCGGGCCAGCGGGCGACCTCGGCGCGCGCCGCCGTCAGGCTCCGGATCAGCCAGCGATTGTCGTCCAGCTTGCTGCTCATCGCCCTTCCCTCTCGGCCACTAGGTCCACACCTGGCAGGTCAAGCTGCTCGGACGGCAGGCCCAGGCTCGCCGCAACTTTCGCGAGGCTATCACACAGGCGCTGCTCGATGTCGAGGTAGCTCTCGTAGTACGCGCTCACGTGCGGCTGCGCGCTCGTCGGGCTCCACTCGTACGCGTAGCCGGCCGGGTCCTTGCGCCGTCCGCGCGCGAAGAGCGCCATGTACGTGCGCGGCGCGACGCCCACGAAGGGCTCGAAGCTCACCGCCCCTTCGTCGGCGGGCTCGCCCTCGAGCGCGACCGCGTCGCTGTAGAGCTGCTTCACGAGGCTCTTCGGATACGGCTCGATGAAGACGACGCGCTTCACTCCGGCCGCGATGATGTGACGTGCGCAGAGGTGACACGGGAAGGTCGTGCAGTAGAGGCTGTGCCCCGCCACCGACACCCCTCGGCGCACCGCGTCCATCAGCGCGTTCATCTCGGCGTGCACCACGCGCCCGAACTCGATGACGTTATCGACCCGCGAGCCCTCGAACAGCGCGTCCTCGAGCGCGTCGGCGGCGAGCTCGGCCGCGCCCCGCTCGGCCTTGTCCTCGCGGAGCCACCCATGCGTGGCCAGGACGCCGAGCATCTCCTGGACGAGCTCGCGCTTCATCAGAGCGTTCGGATCCTTGCCGAGGCGGAAGTCGCGGCGGTCCGGATCGTCGTCCGGCCAGTAGTTCCCACCGCCGGGACGCGGCACCTCGTTGCACCCGGATGCCACCACGTCACCTCGGTCGTTCGCGATCACGGCGCCCACCTGTCGCGAGAGATCGGCCGACCTCAACGCGGCGGCCCGCGCGAGGAACATGCAGTACTCGTCGCGGGTGGGCGTACAGAACGGGTCCGAGAACAGGACGCGGACGCAGCGATCGACATCGCGCGTCAGCGCTCCGCGACCGTCCTCGGCTCGCGCGAAGAGGTCGGCCAGCGGGAACGCGTCGCCGACGCTCTGGCCGAACGCCCTGTCGCCGGCCTGCGCGTCGGTGTCGATCAGGTCGACCGCACGCTCAGGCAAGCCCTCGCATCGACCTCCCCGCGAGCGCTCGATGCGACGGCACAGCTCCTCGATGCGCCTCGAACGAGGCTGGTAGAACGAGATCGCGAAGAACTGCGACCCGTACACCCGACGAAGCTCCTTCACCTCGTCCGGGTGCTTCAGCGAGTTGAAGATGTAGGCGGTGCGCCGGAGCGGCTTCGTCGGCGAGCCCGTCGCGTCCTTACGGAGATCACGCACGAACGCGATCGCGAGGTGGACGATCGCTGCGCCCGATCGTGCGCGGCGCCGGTACCCGTCGCCCGCCTTCATGAAGGCCTCGACTCGCTCGTCTTCGAACCAAGATTCGCGCGAGAGCCGCTCCTCCAGGTCCTGCACCGATCGCAGCAACTGGCTCATCCGGACCTCCCGCGTCTCATACCCGACGCCGGCGAGCGCGCGCGTCAGCTCGCTGCACGCGGCCGCGAGATCCGTCCCGAGCGGGCCCACGATCCCGATGAAGAGCTCGGGGCCGTCGAGCGGTGAGACGGTGATGGGGAGCTGCGTTGACATGTGAATGCTGCCCTGGTGCGGCACCGATCGCAGGAGGAGCGAGCTGCCCGGCCGGCCGGCGACATCGGCTCTGGACGGTCGTCGAGGCTCCGGACTGACGCCGGCGCTTCGTGATCCGCGCTCAGGTCTCGTCGGTCGGGCCCGCGTCCGGCGCCGCCGAGCCCTGCCCGGCATTCGAGTCGATGACCCGGAATCCGCTTCTGTTCGCCATTCTTCGCTCCCGCCCAAGAGGGCCTCGGGTCCCCCACACGGCGACCCCGATCCGAGGAGACCACCCGCCGGCCGTATCCGCCAACACTGAACGGTTGCGCCCGCAGAGCAAGGTTGACGGAGGCGGCGCGCCGATCATTTGCGGCGCCGAAGAGGACGGCTGGGGAGACGCCCGCGCTCGGCCTCTTGACCGGATGGGGTCGAGAGCTCACCCGCGTCGGTCGGCGCGTGATCCTCGACCCTCTGGCCGAAGAGGACGGCGGGGCGCGGCTCGGGTCGCGCGAGCGGGCGCGGGAGTCGGGGATCGCGACCTTACGGGCCTGTAAGGTCGCGATCGAGGTCAGCGAGGGCACCTTACAGG
>JAEZBP010001056.1 GCA_023427125.1 Pseudomonadota bacterium
GTGTCCCCCGGACCGCACACGGTCGTCGCGAGCCGCGGCGGCGCGGCGGTCGCCGAGGCGGAGGTGGTGGGGAACGCCGGCGGCGCCGCGCGGGTCCGACTGGCCATCGGCGCAGCAGTGAGCGGGAGCTCACCGGCCGAGGTCCCGCTCCACGAGGACTGGCGCTTCTGGCTCGGCGTCGGCGGCGGGGCCGTCGCGCTGACGGTGCTCATCGCCGTCGTGGCCGCGCTCGCGTCGGGCTCGGGCGGTGGCTCACCGGCCGTGCAGGGCAACTTCATGCCGGGGGTGCTCACGTGGTGAGCCGCCTCCTCGCGCTCGCGGCGCTCGGGTGCGCGATCGCCGCCTGCACCGCGAGCCCCCGCACGCAGGTCCTCGTCGAGGTGGACAGCGATCTCTTCACGCCCGACGAGCTCGATCGCATCACGATCACCGGCCACGCGCCCGACGAGCGGACGCAGTCGGCCACCGCGCTCCTCGGCGCCGGCGAGCTCCCGCTGCCGCGCGTGCTCACGATGGCGCACGGCGGCGGACCGCTCGGCCCCTTCTCCCTCGCCGTGGTTGGCGAGAAGGACGGGGCGGCGGTGGTCGAGCGGCGCGCCACGTTCGCGTTCGTGTCGGGGGAGACGCGCGTGCTGCGCGTGATGCTCGCGCGCTCGTGCATCGGCGAGACCTGCGGCGACGACCCCACCCAGACGTGCGCGGTCGGCGGCTGCCGCTCGGTCGACGTCGGCCAGGGCGAGCTCGAGCCCTGGGATGGGCGCCCGCCGCCGCTCGACGCCGCGGTGGTCGACGCGTGCGTGAGCGAAGAGCGGTGCAACGGCGTCGACGACGACTGCGACGGCGCGACCGACGAAGGCTTCGATCGACAGAGCGACGCGCGCCACTGCGGCGCGTGCGGCGTCGAGTGCGCGACGCTCCACACCAGCTCGCGCTGCGAGGGCGGCGCCTGCATGGTCGACGCGTGCGAGAGCGGCTGGGGCGACTGCGACGACGACACGCAGAACGGCTGCGAGACCAACACGGCGAGCTCCGTGAGCCACTGCGGGGCCTGCGGCACCGTGTGCCGGGCGAACACCCCGGACTGCTGCGACGGCACCTGCGGGCGCTGCTGATCCATCCAGCGGCGGGCGAATCGCCCCGCGCCGCCCGCCCTGTTACGATCGGCGGCTCGTGGATCTCCGAAGCCAGACCTCGCTGCTCGCCGCGGCGCTCGCGTTCGCGATCGCGGGCACGGTGCTGCTCCGCGCGCGCAAGCGCCGCGTGCACTGGTTCTTCGCCCTCTTCGGCGCCACGGTCGGCGCCTGGTACGTCTCGACCTTCCTCACCCGCTTCCTCGGCGTGGGCCTCGCGTGGGAGCGCCTGAACCTGATCTGCGCGGTCCTGCTCCCGCTGAGCGCCGTGCAGTTCTTCCGCACGTTCCTCCACCCGGAGTCGCGGCGCGCCACCCAGCTCCAGCGCGGCGCGCTCATCTTCGCGCTCGTGATGATCGCCGCGGTCTTCACGCCGCTCTATCACGAGCCGTTCTTCGCGGCGCTCATCTTCACATACGTCTTCGTCCTGCTCGCGGCCGCGCTCGTGATGCTCTTCCGCGCGGCCCGCATGGCGCGCTCCCGCTTCGAGCGCGCACGCCTCACGTACCTCGCGGTGGTCGCCACGCTCGCCGCCGTCTTCACGCTCGCCGAGTACCTGCCCTACGCCGGCCTCGAGATCCCGCCGGTCGGCACGGTGCTCATCCTGGTGCTCCTCTACGTCCTCTCGCAGTCGATCCTGCGCTATCGGCTGCTCGACCTCTACGAGCTCGCGGCGCGCCTCACGCTCCTGACCGCGCTCTCGTTCTCGCTCGCCGGAATCCTCTGGGTCCTCGTCTTCCTCGACCCCGGCCACTTCTTCCTCCACTCGGTGGCCGCCGCGCTGGTGCTCTTCCTGATCTTCGATCCGGTCCGCGCGAAGCTCGAGCAGCAGATCTCGCTCCTCTTCTTCCGCGAGCGCCACGAGACCGAGCGCGTGATCGGCGAGCTGCGCGCCCGGCTCGCGCACACGCTCTCGATGGACGAGATGATCGCGGTCCTGATGACCGGCCTCGAGAGCTCGGGCCGCATCACGGACGCGGCGATCTACCTCGTGGACGAGCAGGCGAGCGGCTACGACCTCGTGGGGCACGCGGGCCGCAAGCCGATCGAGCGCCTCGAGCTCGCGACCGCGCGCCCGCTCCTCGATCGGCTGCGGCGCGACGAGGAGCTCGTGGCCGAGTCGCTCGAGCGCAAGCTCGAGGAGGCGCGCGAGCTCGGCGAGGATCTCGAGGCGGAGCTGCTGGCCGAGATGCGGGAGATGCTCGACTCGATGCACGCCTCGGTCTGCGTGGCGCTGCGCGGCGGCAAGGAGACCTACGGGCTGCTCTGCGTGCGCGACGACCGGCTGCGCGACGCGTTCAGCCCCGAGGAGGTGCAGCTCCTGCGCGGGCTCGGCGCCCAGGCGTCGATCGCGCTCGAGAACTCGCGCCTCTACCAGCGCCTCAAGCAGCGCGATCGACTCGCGGCCCTCGGCGAGATGGCGGCCGGGCTGGCGCACGAGATCCGCAACCCGCTCGGCGCGATCAAGGCGAGCGCGCAGTTCCTCGCCGAGCCGAGCGCGGGGAGCCACGCGGCGGACTCGGGCGACACCGAGTTCCTCGGCATCATCGTCGAGGAGGTCGATCGCCTGAACCGCGTGGTCTCCTCCTTCCTCGACTACGCGCGGCCCTCGACCGGCGACCCGGCCCCGACCGATCTGAACGCGGTCGTGAGCCGCACGATGCAGCTCCTCGTGAAGGATCTCGACGCGGTCGCGGCGAAGCTCGAGCTCGCCGACGATCTGCCGCGGGTGCGCATCGACGCCGAGCGGCTACGGCAGGTGCTGATCAACCTCTGCCAGAACGCGGCCCAGGCGATGGAGGGGCAAGGCGAGCTCACGCTGCGCACCTCGCGCCGCGTCCATCGGGAGGTCGAAGGCGAGCGCAGCTGGGTCGAGCTCGCGGTCAGCGACACGGGGCCCGGCATCCCGCCGAAGGTGCTGGCCAACCTCTTCGTGCCCTTCGTCACCACGAAGAACCGCGGCACCGGCCTCGGCCTCGCGATCTCGCAGCGCATCGTCGCGGCGGCCGGCGGCCACATCGAGGCGCGCAGCCTGAAGAACGTCGGGACCACGTTCGTGGTGCGCCTGCCTGCGGTGGAGGGGCCGCGCGAGCCGACGGCGAAGATCGCGATGGCCGCTCAGAGCCCGTCGAGCCCGGGCACGTCGAAGAGCGAGTCGAGCGAGCCGGAGGGCGCGGGCGAGCTCGTGCCGGCCGGCGAGGTCCCGACCCGCCTCGCGACCAGCCGGTAGAGCCTCATCCGGCTGCGGGTCTCCAGGCTGTCCGCCGGGATCCCCGCCTGCGCGAAGAGCGCGCGATACGCCCCGACGGCCGAGCCCTCGCCGAGCTCCGCGGTCTGCTCCGGCGTGAGGTACTCCCAGCTCCCTCCGTCCTCGTAGGCGACGCCGTGCGCGTCGGTGAGCACGCGCTCGAGGAAGGCGCCCGATCGATCGTGGAGCGTTCCGTCCTCCTCGAGGAGGTAGATCTCGACGGCGAGCGACGGAAGGCGCTGCTCGATCGGGCCGCCCATCGCGGGCGCGCGCTCCACCCAGCGCTCGCGGGCGACGGTCGAGGCGGTGATGAGCGCTCGCGCGATCGATCCGCCGCGCGCCGAGCGCCAGAGCCGCGGGCGATCGCCTTGGCGGAGCATGACGAGCACCTCGACGTTGCGGGTGCGCCGCAGCGGCTCGGGGAACGCGCGCACGCGGGGCGCTCCCCCTCCCGAGACGATCTGGCGGGCGGCGCGGGCGAGCGCGTCTCCGTGGTGGGCCTCGAGCTCGCGATCGTGCCGCCGCAGGTAGAGGCCGGCGACCGGCGTCAGCGCCGCGCCGCGGAGGACCTCGAAGTGATCGTAGCGAGCGAGGCGCGCGCCGAGGCGATCCCCCTCGGCGGCCGCGCGCGCGTCGACGAGGATCCCGGCGATCGCGCGCTCGTCGAGGACGCTCTCGAGGCGCGCCTCGTCGCTGCCGTCGAGCGCCGCCTCGAGCCCCTCGATCTCGCTCGCGGGGATGAGCTCGACGCCCTCGGCGCGGAGCCTGAGCAGATCGTCCGCGCCGACCACCGCCACCCGCCCGCGATCGCGCAGCTCGTTCACCAGGTCGACGGTCCCGGCCGGCGGCGGCGCGTAGAGCGAGAGGCCGGCGGCGACGGCGCCGCCGATCACGACGAGGCCGATCGCCACCAAGAGCGCGGTGCGCGAGAGCCAGCGCGAGCTTTGACCACCTTCCACGAACGGCACCGGCTCTAGCTCGATTCGATGTGCGATGCTAGAGCGCCCCCGCGGGGGAAACCGGCATGCGCGTCGCCCTCGTCAGCGTCTACTCCCACCCCGGCTGCACGCTGAAGGACGTCGCGGGCGGCTTCGGCACCCGCTTCGAGGTGGGGCGCTCGCTGCGCGCGCGCCTGCTCGAGCGCGCCAAGGCGCGGGTGGCGATCCTGCCGCCGCTGGTGCTCGGCTATCTGTCGGCGCAGCTCCGCGCGGCGGGCCACGCGGTGAGCGTGCACGACCTCGCGCCCGAAGAGCCGCTCCCGGCGTGCGACGCCGCGGTCGTGCTCAGCTCGATCACCGACGCGAGCGCGGAGGCGCGGATCACCGAGCGCCTCTCGGAGCGCGGCGTGCACACCGTGGTCGTCGGCGCGCTCGCCTCCGCGCGCCCCGAGCACTACGCGAGCGTGGCCAGGGCCGTCATCACGGGCGAGCCCGAGGCGCTCGGCGCGGCGATCCTCGACGCGCGCGGCGTCACCTCCGCCGGCCAGGTCGACGACCTCGACGCGCTGCCCTTCCCCGACTGGGCGCCCTTCCCGGTCGCGCGCTACCGCTACGCGTTCCTGCGCGGCCCGACCTTGCCGGTCGGCTCGGCGCGCGGCTGCGCGTACGGCTGCGGCTACTGCCCCTGGCGCGTCACCGCGAGCTTCCGCCAGCGCGATCCCGAGCGAGTCGGGGCCGAGATCGGCGCGCTCGCGCGCCGCTTCGACATCCGATCCATCGCCTTCCGCGATCCGCTCTTCAACCTCGACGCCGAGCGGGTGCGGGGGCTGGCGCGCGCGATCGCGCCGCACGGCGTGCGCTTCAGCGCCGAGATGCGCGCCGATCGCCTGGACGATGAGCTCCTGCGCGCGCTGCACGCGGCCGGCCTGCGCAGCCTCGAGATCGGCGTCGAGAGCGCGAACACCGCGATGCTCGCGCGCGAGAAGCGCAAGCCGCCCTCGCAGGAGCGCATCGAGCACGTGGTGCGCACCGCCCAGCGGCTCGGGGTGCGCGTGATCTGCAATTACGTGCTCGGCCTCCCCGAGGACGACGAGGCGACGATCCGCGCGACGGTCGCGTGGGCCAAGCGCCTCGACTCCTTCGCCGTGCAGTTCACCGTGGCCACCCCCTACCCCGGCACCTCCCTCGAGCCCGAGGCGCGCGCCGCGGCGCTGCCGCTCACGCTCGACGATCACACCGGCTTCCGGCCGACCTTCCGGCACCGCGCGCTCGCGCCCGAGCGGCTCGCCGCGCTGCGCGAGTGGGCCTACGTCAGCTACCACTTCCGCCCCCGCTACGCGCTCCGCTTCGCCCGCCACGCGGCGGCCACGCTGCTCGATTGACTGAGCTGGCTGTGCGCGCGCTGCTCGATTGATCGCTTCGATGGGATCGAGCCCGGAGGGGCTACGCACCGTAGGGCTCGGAGTTGGGAGGGGGGCCCCATTGTGGCT
>JAEZBP010001067.1 GCA_023427125.1 Pseudomonadota bacterium
GCCCTGGGCGGAGAGCGCCGCGCGGACCGCGCGGGCCGACTTCCCGCGCTTGCGCAGGGTCCGGGTGCGCGAGCCTGCGAAGCGCGCGTCGTCGAGGTAGCCGAGGCGGCGCAGCTTCGCGAGCACCTCGTCGATCGCGCGCAGGCCCTCCTCGGGATCGGTGCCGAGCTCGGCCACCGAGCGCGTCACCCGCCGGGCCAGCACCCGGCGCACCCGCTCGACCGATCCCGCGTAGCGCTCGAGGTAGCGGAGCGCGACCCGCTCGAGATACCCCGGGGTCGCCGGCTTGGCCGGCTTCGCGCTCCGCTCCACGAGTCCCGTCTCTACTCGTCGTTGCGCTCCAGGATCACGAACTGAACGCGGCGATTGCGCGCGCGGTTGGCCGCCGTGATGTTCGGGACGAGCGGCTCGGTCTGGCCGAAGCCGCGCGCCTCGAGCCGGCTCGCGTCGACGCCCGCGCGCACGAGCCAGTCGCGCACCGACTCCGCACGGCGCTGCGAGAGATCCTGGTTGTGCTGCTCGCCACCGCGGTTGTCGGTGTGGCCCTGGATCTGGATCCGGGTGAGCTCCGGGTGCCGCAGGATGACGTCCGCCACCTCGCTGAGCAGCGCGTCGCTCTCCGGCAGGATGTCCGCGCTGTCGGTCGCGAAGTTCACCTGACGGCGGATCGTGATCTGCCGCGCGCGGATGCGGACGAGCGGGTTACGCGGCTGCGTGATCAGCGTGATCGTGGGCTGCGCGGTCTCCCGCGGGCGGACCTCGATGGTCTCCTGCTTGATCAGGTAGCCGGAGGCGTCCACCCGGGCGGTGTAGGTGCCGGGCGTGAGGTCGGCCGTGTTGAACCCGCCGTCCGGCCCGACGATCACGGTGCGCGACGCAGGGCCGCTCAGCACCACGGACGCGCCGGGGACCGGGCTCCCCGTGTCGCCGACGACGCGGCCGTTGATCGAGCCGACGCGCGGCAGCGCCTCGAGCTCGCAGGTCACCTCCACGTCCCCGCCGGTCTCCGGGATCGTCGCGGTGCAGGTGCCGGGGTGGTACTCGGGGTGCGCGATCTCCATCTGCACCTCGCCCGGATCCAGCGTGTAGCTGCGGAAGATCCCGCTCGCGTCGCTGCTGAGCGCGGTGAGCTCGCGGCCGGGGAAGCTCACGATCGCCCCGGCGATCGCCGTCCCCGTCCCCTGCTCGACGGCCGTCCCGACCACGCGCCCGGTCACCGGCGCCTCGGCCGCGCGCACGACCTCGCGCACGACCTCGCGCTCGACCTCCCGGACCACCGGGATGGTGTCGAACGCGTAGCCGACGCCGAGGATCACATTGTAGGGCTCCTGGCCGCTCAGCTCGCGGACGAACTCGTTCACGCCCGTGAGGCCGATGTCGACCGCGAGGAAGATGTTCAGGCCGCGCAGCGGCGGCAGCACGCGGACGCCGAGCGTCAGCGTCTGCTCGAAGGCGCCCGCGCGATCGAACTCGTTGCCCAGCCCGTCGCGCCCCTTGCGGCAGGCGGCCTGCCCGGAGGGGGGGACGCCGCCGACGCTCAGGTCGAGGCAGCTGAAGCCCTGACGGTTGACCGGGACGTTGAGCTGCCACTCCAGGATCGGGCTGATGTGGAAGTCCTGCATCACGCGGATCGGCGCCTCGACGCCGAGGCCGATCGTGAAGCGATCGACGCGATCGATCTGGAGCGAGTAGCGCTCGATGCGGGTGATGAGGTGCCGGTCTTCGTCGCAGTTGCCGGTGCCGCCCGAGTACTGCGGGCAGTCGCGCGGATCGAGGAGCGCGCGGTAGCGGGCCTCCTCCACGCTCGCCACGAGCGCCTGCGAATTGTCGAACCAGTACTGCAGGTTCAGGCGGAAGATGAGCGGGATGTTGTTGCCGGGCAGCTCGCGCAGATCGGCGGTCGCGTTGGCGCGCAGGCCGAAGCTCGTGCTGTCACCGACGAGCCCGATGTCACCGACGGTGTTGAGCAGCCCGATGCCGAGATCGCCGCCGATCGCGAGCCAGGGCAGCACGCTGTAGCCGGCCTTGACGCCGATGAGCGTGTCGCCGAGCACCTGGAAGAGCGCCGGGTTCTCCTGCTCGTTGGCGTTCGCCCAGCTCGCGATCGACGCGTAGAACTCGAGGAACTCCCAGGGGTTCCAGCTCAACGAGAGCGAGCCGCCGATGTGGCTGTGGTCGCTCGGGACGCCGGCCGCGGTGGGCCCGGGCAACGTGAGCCAGCCACCCGCGAAGAAGAAGTCGATGCCGAGCTGCGCGCGGAACGCGCCGGCCGCGCCGCTGCCGGCGTCGACGACGTGGATACCGCCCGTCGAGCCCGCCCACGTGTTGTGGATGAGGTGGCGACGCTCGCGGTACGCGTGCGCGGCCTCGGCGTCGGTCGGCGCGGGCGCCGCAGGCCGGCGGTCCGCATCGCTCGCGAGCTCGTCGTCGACGAGATCGTCCTCCTCGAGCCCGTCGTCGGCCGGAGGCGTCGCCTCCGCCTCGTCCTCGAGGTCCCCGAACTCGTCGTCCGCCGGCGCGGGCTGACCACGCGGCGCGGGCGTCGGCTCCGCGAAGTCGTCCTCGAACTCGTCATCGAACTCGTCCTGGGCGCGCGCGAGCGGAGGGCTCATGGCCGCGGCGAAGAAGAGCAGGCCAAGGGACAAGTAGGACGTCGTCAGGCGCATCCGAGGCTCCCCGTTCCGAAGGTAGGCTTCCCGAGGGTTCGAGCCCGCGTTTCATACAACGTGCGCGCCCGCAGTACAATGTTTGCGGTGTCCCGTTGTGCCGCGTGGCGGGGGACTCGTCCCGCAGCGCGTTCGGTCGTGATTCGGCGACGCCAGGAGTGAACCGCTCCCTCTCCGTTCGTCCTGAGCCGGCGCGCCGAGTCGAAAGACGCGCGGCCGCAGGATCGCGCGCTCGGGCTGCTAACGGAGCGTGAGCGAGATGGTGACGTCGCTGCCGGCGACGACCGGCACGTTGCGGGGGACGGGGGGCGCGCCCTCGCCGATCGGCTGGGCGGTCGCCACGTACATGCCGGGGGCCACGTTGGACAGGCGGCAGGTCCCGCCGGAGGTCCGACAGCTGTAAGGCGGGGCGCCCTCGCGGGTGAGCGTGACCGTCGCCTCGCCGGGGCCGCCGCTCGCGGTGCGGACCTGCACCACGACCTGCGCCTGCGCCCACGCGACCGCGGCGATCGCGAGCAACGACACGAAGACGAGGGCGGCGACGAGGCGGCGGGCGACGAGGCGAGAGGAGAGGTGAGTCATCAGCGGGTCCGGAGCGCGTGGTCGGGTGGGACGCGCGGCCGTGGGGGGGATTCACGCCGAGAGGCGGCTGTACCGTCGCGCATCTCACGGCGCACATCAAGCTCGCGGTCCGCCGACCGCGCGCCCGATTCTTGGTCCTCCTCCGGTGCTGCCTATACGGTCGGGCGTGATGTCGCAGCCGCACTTGATTCGATCGGTCGCTCCGCTCCGTGACGGCATCCCGGCCCCTGCGAACGGCGGCAGGGGTCGGCCTACCGTCACTCCGCTTCGCTCCTTGTCGATCCTCTGTGCGCTCCTCACCGCTTGCGGGCACGCGAGCGCCGATCCGCCCTCCGCTGCGCCGCATCCGCCTGCGCGCGGGACGAGCGCCGCCCCCGAAGGCAGGGCGCGCGTGCGCTTCGATCTGGCCCGGCGCTTCGAGCGCGCCGATCTCTTCGAGGGGCGCGCGAGCTTCATCGATCTCGGCACGCCGGGCGGCGCCAAGCACACGTGGGGCGGCTGGTACACGCGGGTCGGGCCCGATCGCGAGCTCGACGGCGCCACCGCCGCGATCACCACCGGCGCGCGCGCCAAGCTCACCATCGCGGCCGAAGGTGGCGAGGCGACGATCGCCGTCCGCCTCCGCGCCTTCCGCGCCGGCACTGCGCACCTCTATCTCGGCGATCGCGAGCTCACGACGGCCACGCTCGCGGCGGACACCTGGAGCGTGATCACCACTCAGGCCGAGCTGTCCCGCGGCGAGCACGAGCTCACGCTCCGCTTCGATCGGGCCGGCCGCCTCGAGGGCGTCTCGCGCGCCTACCTCGCCGTCGACTGGCTGCGGGTCGGCCCGGCCGGCGAGCCTCCCGCCGAGCGGCCGAGCGCCGCGGAGCTCGACGGCCTGCCCACCCTCACGATCCCGCGCGGCTTCACCGTCGGCTATCCGCTCGAGGTGCCCGCCGGCGCACGCCTGCGCGGCGTCGCCGAGGGCGAGGGCACGCTCGAGGTGTGGGCCGCTCGCGAGG
>JAEZBP010001098.1 GCA_023427125.1 Pseudomonadota bacterium
ATGTACCAGTGAGCGCGCAGGACCCGCCCCTCGTCGCTCCGCCAGTGCTTCGCCCACCGCTGCTCGCCGGGATCGACGAAGCGAGCCGCGACCATCCGCGCCCAGCCCTCGTCGTCGGCATCGAAGCGCGAGAGCTCGGCCGCGTCGCTCCGCGCGACGACGACATGGGCAGTGCAGGGTCGGTCGCACTCGAACGCGGCGACGTCGTTGGGTCCCCGGACGTACGTCGCGCCGTCGCCTTCGAAGGTCGCGCGCGCGCCGTCGACGCCCGGCCGGAGCGCGCGCATCCCCGCAGGCGTGGCGGGAGCGGCGAGGCGGGGGAGCGCACCGGGCTCGCCGCGGTGCAGCCACACGACGCTGCCCGCCGACCCGAGGACGATCTCGTCTCCCGCGAACGCGCCTGCCTCGGCGGCGCGCTCGTACACCGGCTCGACGCGGGCCTCGCCGTCGACGAAGGTCCACCGCTCGGTGCGCTCCTCGCGCGCGATCAACATCGCGCCATCGCTCGCCACGTCGAGGAACGTGAAGTCGCCGTCCACCTCGCGCGACGCGACGATCTCGCCGTCGTCCGCGATCCATCGCGCGGCGCCTTCGCCGTAGGCGAGGAGACGCTCGCCGGAAGGGACCCAGCGCGCGCCGTAGAGGAGCGGGAGCTCGGCGACCTCCGCGCTGCCGACGGTGCGCAGCGAGGTACCGTCACCTCGCCGCGCTCCTCGATCGCGAGCGAGACACTGCACGGCGCCGCGGGACGAGACGCCGAGCGGCCCGACCGAGTACGAGCACGACTCGCCCCCCTCGAGCCTGCGGAGCGCGCCCGTCGAAGGATCGAGAACGTCGAGGTGGTCGGCGCTCTGCACCAAGAGCGTTCCGTCCGGGAGCGGGTGCGCTCGCTCGGGCCGGGACGGCAGCGGGATCCGACGCTCGAGCGCGGGGCTGCGGATCACGAGCCCGTCCTCGCTCCGCCACACCGTCGCGTCGCCGAGCCTGCCGAGCGGAGCCGCCTCGGCGCGAACCTCGAGGAGCTCGCCCGTCTCGCGCTCGAAGATCGCGCCGCACGCGAAGACGTGCCGGGGCGTGGCGTACACCTCGGAAGAGGCCCACGGCGCCGAGCACGCGCGAACGAAGCGGATCGCCCACGGGCGCGGCGGCGCCTCAGGGAGGACGGCCGGCGGCTCGTTCCGGGGCTCGAGCTGCGGCGCAGTCGGCGCCTCGGCGCCGCACGCCGTCGCGAGCAAGAGCGCGAGCGTCGCTCGGTGCACGTCCATGGAGTCCCATACGCTCGCCGGGGCCCATCCCCTCCCGAACCCGCCGGAAGGTCGGTGGCGCGCGAGGCGTACGACGCGGGATGAGGCGGTGCCTGTTCGTCGGGCTCTTGGTGGCGGGTTGCGGAGCCTCGACCCCGCAGCCGGCCGAGCCGGAGGCGATCGAGGAGCTGCTCGCCGTCTTCGCCGCAGCATGCGCGGGGCCCGAGGGCGTCGAGGACTGCAGCGTCGCGCGCTTCGAGCACACGTTCGCGCGCCAGCTGCCGGAGATGCGGAGGCGGCGGAGCGAGCTGGTCGCCCATTGGATGCGCGCGCTTCGCGCGGGCGGGCACTCGGCGGCCTATGGGCTCGCTTGGGCCGACGCGCGAGAGGCGCTGCCGCTCCTCCGCGAGGGGCTCTTGGTCGATCGCGATTTCTACGGGTGGGAGGCGTCGGACGCCGAGTCGCTCGCGGCGCGCATGAGGGACGAGCAGTACCCGCACCACCTGGCGCGCATCGGCGCGATCGAGGCGCTCTCGGGGCGACCGATCCGCGAAGCGGTCGCGCTCACGCCCGAAGAGCAGGAGGCGCTCGTCCGAGAGAGCCTCGAGGAGGGCGAGCCCGGCGGCCCTCCCGACGTCGCCCGCTGGCTGCTCATCAAGCTGGCGCGCGTCGAGGCCCCGCCAGCCCCTTGAGCGCTCTTCGAGCACGAGCACATCTGACTTCGAGGTGCCGCACGCGCTTCGCTGAGCGTACCGCCGATGCCGGGCCGCTCAGCGACCCGCGGCCTCCCATCGCTCCGTCGAGCGAAGCCGTCCGAGCCCGATCGCCTCGAACTCGTCGAGCGCGTCGCCGCGCTCCACGCCCAAGCTGCGGAGCGCCGTCGAGATCGGCCATTCTTCATCGCCCAGGGGAGAGTCCTCGTGCGTCGACGCCGCGAACGCGCGCCGGCCGTCGCGGAACACGATCGCGGCTTGACCTCCCGGGCCGCCAAAGTACTCGGTCTCGACGAACACGAGCGGGGCCTCGCGAGACAGCGCCTCGAGCTCGCACGCGAGCGTCTCTGTCAGGAAGTAGAACCCAGGTACGAGCGCTCCCGGCCCGGCCTCCGCGATCAGCTCGTCGGTCGCCGCTACGAGCGCGAAGCCCTGTGGGAGCTCGACGAGCCGGGCTCGTGGTCGGTCACGTCGGAAGCGCTCGAGGAGCTGCTGCGCTCCGATGATCGCCGAGATCGCGTGCACGCGAGCGAGGCTAACGCGGAGAGCCGTGCGGGTCATGCAGAGCGCCGCGATCGCGCGCCCGCTACGGCGCGGAGCAGCAGCAGCGGATGGCCGGTGCCGGCGTTGGCGTCACAGCTCCCGACTTGGGCCAGGCACCACGTCGAGCGAGGAGGCGAGGCTCCCGGTCAGCGCGCGAGCATGAAGCGGCGCCATCAGGGAGCTCCGCTGCCGGTCCGCTGCGGATACCACCGCTGTCGCCAGAGCTCGGTTCGGTAGAGCCTGGCCGGACTGCCCCCGCGGCTGTCGATCACTCCCATCGCGACCGACCTGCCTTCGTCCTGACTCCAGAGGAACCCGTCCAGACCGTAAAGCGTCGGACGGCTCTCCACCTGAATCACCGCGCCGAGACTGCGGAGAAAGCTGGTACCGGTCCCCCGCGCCATGTTGCAGGTCGCGAAGCGCAGCTCTGAAACCCGACCGCCTACCGCCCTCCGGAGGTTGAGCAGCGCCTCCGCTTCGGTCTCGAACCCCGCGCTGCCGGCGAAGTTGTTCGCGGCCCGCACGACGTCCATGTTCACCCGGAAATGAGGGGCAGGGCCGACGTCGCACATCGCGTCGCTTCCATGCCCCATCAGCGCGACGATCCACCCGTCGGGGGCAGCGATGGTCGCGGCGGCCGTGTACCCTTCCACGATCGCACGGCGGATCGAAGCAGCGCTCCGGTAGCGTCCGGTCACGTGGTGGTGCCAGTACTCCTCGCCGCTCGCTGCGGGATCGGCTCGTGAGTGCGCAGCGACCTGCGCCGCCCAGCGCTGGTTGTCTCGCAGCATCCCTCGATCGCGCGCCTGACCCATCGCGTGGTCCGCGGTGAGAAAGACCACTTTCGTCATTCACTCCCTCCTCGGTCGTCATGAAAAAGCGTACAGCGCATCGGCGTGGCCGCGCCGCGTGATCGGTGGGTGCCGGCCAGCGTTCGTGGGCCGATGGGGAGGAGCTCGGCGCGACCGTCGACGAGCCGGAGCGAGGCCCGTTCGAGGCAGGTGTCCTCCGGCGTGATGCGCAGCTGAAAGGTCGTGTCGCCCGTGACCTCGCCGGGGGGCTCGCCCTCCCACACGAGCTCGGCGACCGTGCGGTGGGTGACGAGGAGGGGACCCTCGTCGACCACGCCGCAGGTCCGGCGCGGGACGGCGACCCGCGCGGGGCGTCGCTCGAAGGGCGGACCGGATCGGTCGAGGCGGTAGAGCGTGAGGACGCCTCGCTCGCGCGACCAGAGCGCAAGCGCGGGGCGGCCCTCGTGCTCGAGGAGGCCGCCACTGATGCCGTCGAGGTCGGCGCGGCGCTCGGCGAGGAGGCGGCCGTCGGGCCCGAGGTGGAGGGCGCGCGAGGCGCCGGAGGGAGCGCCGAGGAGCAGGGCGAGGCTCGCGTCGGGCAGGAGCAAGAGCTGCTCGACCCCGGCGATCGGCACCTGGAGATCGACGGGGCGGCCCGCGCGGGGCAGCCAGATCGCGGGCGCGCGGCACCGACACTCCTCCGTTCCCTCGGCGTCGCACGCGAGGAGCACGCCGTGCTCGGTCTCGAGCGCCACCTCGAGCTGCGGGCCCGCGCCGCGCTGCTGACACGTAGGGCTGCCGAGCGGAACGCGCAGCGCGCCGAGCCGCGCGTGGCACTCGCGCGCGTCGCACTCGAGCCGGATGGCCTGCCGGTCGGGGCTCGCCGGCGGCTCCAGGC
>JAEZBP010001154.1 GCA_023427125.1 Pseudomonadota bacterium
GTGCTGCGACGCGCGAATGCGCGCGCCGAGCAACTCAGATCAGAGAGCGTGAATTTGTCCCGCTGCCCATACGTGGGACGCCGAGCGGCGCCGTTCCGGCTGACTGAACACCGGGGACGGGAAGCGCCGACCGGACGGAAAGTCCGTGCCGCTCGCCCGCGCGCTCGCGAAGCGCGCGCCAAGCAAACACAGCGCGCGCCGAGCAACTCAGATCACGTCGATGGGCCCGGCGCCGGCGCGGACCACCTCGGGCTCCTCGCCCGAGAGATCGAGCACGGTGGACGGCTCGAGCCCACCCCAGCCCGCGTCGAGGAAGACGTCGACGCTCCCGTAGTACGCCGCGATGTCGGCCGGATCGTTGAGCGGCTCGCCGTCCCAGCTCGCCGTCGTCGACACGATCGGCTGCCCGAGCTCGCGCACCAGCGCCAGCGGGATCTCGTGGTGGGGGACGCGGATGCCCACCGTCTTGCGCTTCTTCGTGAGGTGCAGGATGCGCGGCGCCTCGCGGGTCGCCTGCAGGATGAAGCAGTATGGCCCCGGCGTGAGCCGCCGCATTAGACGGTAGGTGCGATCGTCGACCACCGCGTAGCGCGCCAGATCCCCGAGATCCGGACAGATGAACGCCAGGGGCTGGTCCGGCTTCATCCGCTTGAGCGCGTAGACCTTGTCGATGGCCTTCTTCTGCGAGATGTCGCAGCCGATCCCGTAGACCGTGTCGGTCGGGTACGCGATCAGGCCGCCGCTCCGCAGGAAGTGCACGGCCTTGCGGATGAGGCGGGGATCCGGGTGCTCCGGATCGATCTGGATGCGGAGCATCGGGCTACGGACGCGCGTGGAGCAGGCGCTTGGTGTCACCGCCCTCGAAGAGGACGAGGATGAAGCCCTCGGGCGTGAGCTCCTCGACGCGGCCCACGCCGAACTTGGTGTGGAGGAAGAAGTCGCCCACCGTGTAGGTCTGCGCGCGATCGTAGGGACCCGACGCAGCGCGCGCGCGTGAGACCTCGTCCTCGGTCAGCTTTAGGCGCGAGGCCTTGCGCGTCGCGCCCTTCTTCGCGGCAGCGGTCTTCGTGCCCGCCTTCGCGGTCGCGCGCTTCTTCGGGCTCGCCGACTCCTGCGCGGGCGCCGAGACCTCCGTCACCTTCACGCTGCGGCCGAGGATGCGGCGCGCGTTGGCGATCTTGCTCGCGTGCGGATGGCAGACGAGCACCTCCTCCACGCCGGTCGGCCGCCCCGCGGCGAAGCACTCGTCGTGGTACTCGTTCGCCGCGCGCGCGATGAGCGCGATCCGCTCGACCTCGTCCATCGACGAGGGCCCCGAGCCCAGCGTGCGGAAAGCGACCCGCGCGACGTGGCGCTCCGACACGAAAGCGAGCGCGTCCTTCACGGCCTTCTCGAGCACCTGCGCGTCGGGCGCGGGCGCCTGGATGCCGGCCTGCTCGGGCGCGCGGGTGGCGATCCAGAGCAGGAAGTCGCAGTGGAGCTTGCCCCGGTGGAGACGCAGCATACTGCCGACCGGGAGGAGCCCGCCGTCGAGCCGCTCTCGCTCGCGGTCGAGCACCGCGCCGAGCTCCGGCCCGTAGTGCTCGAGCAGCTCGCGATCGGGTCCTGGGCCCGGCCAGATACGCAGATCGGTGGTGCCGTCGTGGACGATCGCGTCGACGCGCTGCGAGGACGGAAGACCGAGCGCGGACGTGGAGATGAGGTTGACGTCCATAAGGACGCGGGAGGTAGCACGTGCGGAAGCCGGAATGAAGGCGTTCGTACGTCAAAACGACGCCGCCCCCCCTCCGAGAAAAACCGCTGACGCGGCCACGCGCTCGTGCAAAGCTCCGCGCCCCATGAGCAGCGAGCGACCTTTCATCGTGGTGACGGCCATCCTCGACGGCAGCGCGCGGCCGGCCGCCCTGACGATCAGCCACGGCGACGCCCTCGAGCGGGCGCTCCACGCGACCGCCGGTCGCGAGATCTCCGGCATGGACATCGTCGAGCTCCCGATCCCGCCGCCCGCGTTCGGTGCGCTGCGGGATCATGCCGCCTGTCCGCGCGACGCGGTGGCGGTCTACGATCTCTTCCCCCTCGCCGACACGCTCGCCCCCCAGGTGCGCACGGTCGCCGGTCAGTTCCTGGCCGCCGAGGTGCTCTGGGCGATGGAGGAGCAGGGCCTGCTCAAGGGCGTGCCGCTGAACCTGAAGCTCGATCTGCCGGCCGACTGGGATCGCGCGCCGAAGGCGGTGCACGAGAAGCTCGTCGCCGCCGGCGCGCTCGACCTCTCCCCGCAGGCGATCGATACCTTCAAGCACGTGAAGGCCGCCTGGGACGCGCGCTAGCGGGCAGCCTAATTCAGCTCGGACGGCATGCTGAGCGTGAAGGGCGCGATCTCGGCGTCGAGCGGGCGGCCGTCCCCGCGCACCATCTGATAGCTGCCGTGCATCGTGCCCCGCGGGGTCTGTAGCAGGCAGCTGCTCGTGTACTGGAAGCTGTCGCCCGGCTCGAGCAGCGGCTGCTCGCCGACGACACCCGGGCCGCGCACCTCGTCGACCTTCCCGCGGGCGTCGGTGATGATCCAGTGGCGGGTCACGAGGCGCGCCGGCTCCGCGCCCTCGTTCGTGATCCGGACGGTGTACGCCCACACGTACCGCCGGGCGCGCGGCAGCGACTGCTCGGCGATGTAGCGGCTCGTGACCGTGACGCGGATTCCGTCGGTGAGGGCGACGGAGGGGTTCGTGGCGCGCATGGACATCTCGAGGGTGAGGTGTATTCGGAGACCCCCCGGCCACGCAACCGCCCGCCGGGCGACACGGAAAAAAGAAACGGCCCGCGTCGGGTGACGCGGGCCGTTGGTCGTGACCCCAAGGGGATTTGAACCCCTGTTACCGGCGTGAGAGGCCAGTGTCCTAACCACTAGACGATGGGGCCGAATGAATGAGCGAGCCGTGAGCGAGGAGCTCGGGGACTAGGATTCGAACCTAGATACCCAGAACCAGAATCTGGAGTCCTGCCATTGGACGATCCCCGAAGAGCTGCCCGAGAAGTCCGCTGCAGCGAGGCGGCTGTTTAGCGCCCACCTCCTGGTACGTCAAGGAGAAGGTGACCATCGAGCGCATTGTCCTCCGCGGAGGCCACC
>JAEZBP010000755.1 GCA_023427125.1 Pseudomonadota bacterium
CTGCCGAGGTCGCCGTAGATCCAGAAGGTCGTGAGCCCCTCGACGGCCGCGCTGCGCGCCGGATCGAAGCTCGTGAAGCTCGTGTTGATCTTGTGGAGCGCGGCGGAGACGTAGGTGACGCAGAGCACCGCCGCCATCCCGCGAACGGCCCAGCCATCGACGGAGAGGCGCCGCCCGCGCCGGCCGATCACCCACACGCCGGCCAGCATCGCGAGCTCCGCGAGCACGAACGTCATGTGGTTGCGGATGCGGTAGGGGTACGTGAGGTAGTGCGCGGCGTAGAGCGCGACGATCGCCAGCATCCACGGGCGCGAGCGCCGCACCGCCAGGCCGATCACCGCGGCGGCGAGCCCGACCGCGATGAGGACCACGGCCTCCGGCGGCAGGAGCAGGTGCCAGCCCGGCGTGTGGAAGTAGCGGAGCCGTGCCCAGTCGGCCCACGGCACGTCCTCGCCGAGCAGCTGGAGCGTGTGGCCGACCATGCCCGGCACGAGCAGGATCGCGATCGCCTGGATGCGCTCGTCGCGCGAGACCTCCTTCAAGGTCCCTCCGGCACGTCGGTCTCGTAGAGGCGCACCGGGATCCACCACGAGGGCGAGCCGAAGCGCCCCTCGCAGGCGTGGGCGTCCTGCTCGATGCGGCCCCCGATCGGCTCGCGATACGAGAGGCGCACCGCGTGCCCCTCGCGGCAGAGCTGCCACACCACGGCCCGCACCGCGTCGGTGTTGAGCCGGCGATCCTCGCGCCCGAGCCACCCGGCGAGGTACGCGGTGCGCTCGGTGGCCGGCGGCGGATCCACCTCGACGCTCACGTCGCGCAGGTACTGCCACCGATCGCCGACCGATCGCTGCGGCATGAAGAGGTGGTTGTTCGAGGTCGGCCCCGAGCCGAGCCCGGAGAACATCGCCTGGCACGAGTCCTCACGCAGGCCGAGGTAGGGCAGGAGGTTGTTGGCCGCGAGGAGCGCGCTGAACACGACGACGAAGGCGCCGAGCCGGCGATCGAGCGACGATCCGCAGCGGCTCGCTCGAGGGCTCATCGGGCCGCGAGTCTATCGCAGCCGGGCTCCTCTCCGGGCAGCATACGTCGGGGCCGCGCTCACTCCGCGAAGGCCTCGGCGACCAGGTGGTTGGCGCCCGCGGCGGCGAAGGACCTGACGTCCGGGTGCGCGCAGAGGGCGAGCACGTCGGCGGGCGTATCGTCGCCGAAGAGCACGCGTGCGCCGAACCAGCCCTGGTTGAGCGCGCCACCTCCGTCGCCTCGCGCTGGCTGCGGATCGGGGATCGCGCCGGTCGTGATGTAGGTGAGCACCCGGTGGCCGTGGTGCGCGTAGGCCGCCAGGAGCCGGTCGCGCGCGTGCGGCTCGAGCATGTCGCCCTGAGCGAGGAGGGTCCGCGCCCCGTGCATCCAACCGCCGAGGCCCATCGAGACGTGCCCGAGGTCGCGGGTCCGCTCCGCGTTCGTTCCGTCCACGAAGCGCGCGGGATCCACCGGGGTGAAGTCGTCGTTGATCTGGCCGGCCCCGAAGCTCGCGCCCCAGTGGCTCTTCGTCGCACCGACCCGCGGCACGCCCTCGTCGTCGAGGAGCGGATTGACGGCGTCGCCGTCGTAGGTGGAGTGATAGATGGACTGCGCGATGCGCAAGTGAAAGTACGCGCGCGCGTCTGCCCAGAGGTCTGGGTCGCCTGCATACGCCGCGATCGCGAGGCGCGAGTCCGCGAAGCTGGCGTGCCAGTTCCCGCCCTGCGGCCAGTCGAGGATCGGGTAGCACACGTCCATGAGGAAGCGCAGCAGGCCCGCGCTGCGGTAGCCGACGATCGCGGCGGCTTGCGCGACGTTCGTGCAGGCCCAGCCGGCGACCAGCCGGTACTGCTCGACGGCGTCGTGCTGGAACGAGGCCACCTCCTCGAGCTCCTCGAGCATGGCGATCACCTTGGCGCGTCGAGCGGGGTTCTCGTCCGCCGCCCAGAGCACCGCCTGCACCTTCAGGTAGACCGACTCGTCTCGGAAGACGTCGCGCTCGGCGCTGCTGATCTCCGGTCCCCACGAGGAGTGGCTGCGGGAGACGTTGCCCGCCCAGCTCCCCGCCAGCCGCGCGTACTCGGCGGAGCCGGTCGACCAGGCGTCGATCTCGGCCTGGGTGAAGACCGGATAGCCGAACGTGAGCTCCGGTGGGCCGGCGTCACCCCCGTCGGCCGCGCCTCCGTCAATTGGGCCTCCGTCGGCTGGGCCTCCGTCGGTCGCGCCACCGCCGTCCTCGCCTCCGTTCGCGCCGCCGTCCTCGATCTCTCCCGCGTCCGGAGCCGCCGCAGCGTCGATGGCGACGGACGCGTCGCGCCCAGCGTCCGGCGTCCCGTCACAGGCGGAGACGAGCGCGAGAAGCAGGAGCCATCGATGGTGGGCCACGGGCATTCCTCCCTTCGGGCCCCACGCTACCGCGCGAGCGTCCGGCTGACGAGGTCTCCCGCGATCACCGGCAGGGGGTCGAACCACGCGCCGCCGATCGGGAGCCGCGGGTCGCGCTCGGAACCGCCACGCGAGAGGGCTGTCGGACTCGGCCGATGCGCCTCCTCACCGACCTCCTCGGCCTCGCCCACGAGCGCTCTCCCTCGACCGACTTTCGTCGCGAGGCGCTCGGGCGGGTGCGCGACGACATCGGCGCCGAGGTCGGCTTCTTCGTCGACGCGCGCGAGGCGCTCGACACGAGCCCCTTCGTCGGCTTCGCCTCCGAGATCCGCGCCCGGCTCGGCGCGCGCTTTCCGGACTACGCGCTCGAGGTCGCGCCGGTCCACCGCGTCACCGCGCGCTCGGGAGCGGCCACCGACCGCGAGGTGCTGGGCCGCGCGCTCGCGCGCACGCGCCTCCACCTCGAGATCGTCGCGCCGAGCGGCGGCACCGAGTCGCTCTTCGTGGGCTGTCAC
>JAEZBP010001192.1 GCA_023427125.1 Pseudomonadota bacterium
GGGCTGAGCGCCGAAGGCGTCTCAGCCCGAAGCTTCATGGCGGAGCCGGCGCCGCGTCGAGCGGGCCCTCCCGGCCGGCCTGCATGTGCGGCAGCCCATTCGAAGCGGACTGACGGGAGCCCCGCCGAAGGCGGGGCCCCGGCCACGCCCGCGCGAAGCGCGAGAGCAAGCGCGAGCGCGAGCGCGAGAGCAAGCGCGAGAGCGAGAGCAAGCGCGAGCGCAAAGCCCTACAAAGGCAGAGCGAGCTGCGCGCCCGAAGCGCGCGGGCGAAGACCGGAGGTCCAGCGCACCTGCACATCGAGTGGCGCATCCTGATGAGCCACCCGGAGCCGCACCTTGCGCCCACCCAGAGCCGCCCGAGCCGCCGTCAGCGCCAGGAGGGGCGTGTTGTTTCGCTGCGAGATGTGCATCAGCACCACCTCCGCCGCCTCCGGCCCCAGCGACCCCACGAACGACGCCGCCTGCGCATTCGACAGGTGCCCGACCCGAGAGGCGACCCGCCGCTTCAGAAACTCCGGATACGGCCCCCGCGCCAGCATCTCCGGATCGTGATTCGACTCGATCATCACCAGCTGACAGCCCGCCACGTGCTCGGCCAGCGCCTTCGGCACGTGCCCGAGATCCGTGATCAGCGCCGCCCGCGCCGCCCCGTGCTCCAGCACCAGCGCCACCTGCGGCGCGTCGTGCGGGATCGGCATCGGCAGGACGCGCAGCTCGCCGATCGTGAACGGCGTCGCCTGCCCGTAGATCGTCGTCTTCACCTCGGCGAGCGTCGCCAGCCGCCGCGACGTCGCCTTCGTCATGTACACCCGCGCGCCGAAGCTCCGCGCGCAGACCGCCACCTTGCCCACGTGATCGCCGTGCGCGTGCGTCGTCACGATCCCGTCGAGTGAGAGCGCGCGCCCGAACACGCTCTCCATCCGCGCCTTCACCACCTCGGGCCCGACCCCCGCGTCGATCAGGACCCGCGTCTTGCCCGCCTGCACCAGCGTCGCGTTGCCGCCGCTCCCGCTCGCGAGGATCGTGACGCGCATCGGGAGCGAGGATGACGCCTCTTGCCCGCGCGCGAAAGGATGAACGTCAGCGCGAGTGCCGGTGCCCGCTGGCTGCGGTGATCAGCAGCTGCCCCTTGTCGAGCCGCACCCGCGTCTCCATCACGAGCCGCCGGTCCGTCGGGTAGAGCGCCAGCTTGCGCGTGGCGATCTCGCCGACGAAGGCGCGGACCTCGGCCGGCGAGAGCGCGCCGATCGTGACGTCGGTCGCGAGCTCGTCGAGCGCCGCCTCACGCGCGGCCTCGTCGAGCGCGAGCGAGGCGTTCCACACCGCGGCGGTCAGCTCGAGCATGATCCCGAAGGGCCTCGCGTCACCCGGCCCGGGTGGCCAGGGCACGAAGGGCCGCATCACCTCGATCAGCGCGTCCGACATCCCATGATCTTGCGGCGCCGACAGGGGCACGTGCTCCGCGCCGGGAGGGAGCGGCATCTCCACGCGGAGCGGCGCGTCGATGAGGGCCCGATCGGCGGCCAGCTCGGCGGCCTCGCGGCGCTTCTTCGCCCTCCGCGCCGCGCGCTCGCGCTTGGCCTCTTCGGCCGAGAGCTTCTTCTTCGTCACTGGTCTCTCCGGTCCGATGCGCGTTCCGGGGTTCGTGAGGACTACGGCTCCATCGCGAAGCCGTCCTCCTGGTAGATGCGGTCGAGCGTGTCGGCGTACTTCTGCTCGACCTCCTTGCGCTTGAGCTTGAGCGTCGGCGTGAGCTCGCCCTCGTCCTGGCTGAAGTCGCGCTGCAGGATCACGAAGCGGCGCACCTTCTCGACCTGCGCGAGGTGCGCGTTGCCGCGCTTCACCGCCTCCTTGATGCGCGCCTGGAAGTCCGGGTGCGTGACCACCTCGGCCATCGCGCGGTTGAGCGCCTCGGAGCGGCCCGCCGGGTTCTCCATCAGCTCCTTCTGCCGCGCGGCGATCTCGTCCTTCGTCACCAGGCCGCGCTCGGCGCCCCACTCGAGCGTCTCGATCGGCGCTGGCGCGATCAGCGCGCTCACGTAGTTGCGCCGATCGCCGTGCGCGTGCACCTGGCTGATCAGCGCGTCCTCGCCCTTGATCGCCTTCTCGATGTTGGCCGGCGCGAGGTTCTTGCCGCCCGCGGTGATGATGAGGTGCTTCTTGCGATCGGTGATGCGCAGGTAGCCGTCCTCGTCGATCTGCCCGACGTCGCCGGTGTGGAGCCAGCCCTCCTTCACCGCCTCCGCCGTGGCCTCGTCGTTCTTGTAGTAGCCGCGGAAGACCCACGGCGTCTTCACGAGGATCTCGCCGTCCTCCGCGATGCGGCAGATCGTCGGCGGGATGATCCGCCCCACGGTGCCGAGCTTCACCGCGCCCTCGCGGTTGATGTGCGTGATGACCGTCGACTCGGTCATGCCGTAGGCCTCGTAGATCGGCAGGCCCGCACCCCAGAAGAACTCGAGGATCTCGGGCGCGGTCGGCGCCGCCCCGGTGATCATGAGCCGCACGCGCCCGCCGAACGCCGCGCGGATCTTGGTGAAGACGAGGCGATCGGCGATCGCGTACTGCGCGGCGAGCCCCGCCGGCACCGCCTTGCCGGCGACGATGTGCCGGACGCGCCGGCGCCCGACGGAGTCGGCCCAGCCGAAGAGCTTCTGCACCGCGGGCGGCTTCTTCTCGAGCTCGGAGTGGATCTTCGCGTACGCCTTCTCGAAGATGCGCGGCACCGAGCCGAAGAGCGTCGGGCGCACCTGCTTCAGATCGTCGAGCACGGTCGCGGTGCTCTCCGCGTACGCGCCCGGCACGCCGCCGCTCACCCGGCCGTAGAAGCCGAGGATGCGCTCGGCCGAGTGCGCCATCGGCAGGAAGTGCATCGAGAGATCGCTCTGCAGAAACGGCGTCGCGTCGGCCGCCGCGCTGAGCAAGGAGAGGATGTTGCGGTGGCTGATCATCGCCCCCTTGGGCGGGCCGGTCGTCCCCGAGGTGTAGATGAAGATGGCGGTCTCATCGGGATCGAGCGCGTCCTGCGCGTCGCGCACCGCCTGCTCGCTCAGCCGCTCGGCCTCGAAGCGCTTCGGCGAGGTGATGCGCGGGTCGCGGTGGGCGATGTCGCGGAAGAGCGCCTCGCTCCACGGGACGATCGCGCGCAGCGAGCTCACGCCGGCCGACGCTCGGAGGACGGTCTCGAGCTCCTCGGGATCGGCGACGAAGACGACGCGCGCCTCGCTGTGCTCGAGCAGGTAGCGCACCTGCTCGACCGACTGCTTCGGGTAGATGCCGAAGCTGACGAAGCCGCCGAGCTGCGCGCCGAGATCGTAGACGGCCCACGCAGGCTGGGTCGGGCCGAGGATCGCGACGCGCTCGCCGCGGGTGACGCCGAGCTCGTAGAGGCCCTTCGCGACGCGCGGCGCGCGCTCGTAGAGCTCGCCCCAGCTCAGCGGCTGCCAGCTCCCGTCCCGCTTCTGGAAGAGCGCGGGGCGCGTCTGACTGCGGGCGGCGCGCAGCCAGAACATCTCTCCGAGCGTGCGCGCCTTGGGCGCGGTGGTCTGAACGGGCAGGCTCGGTCCGAGGTCCAGCATGGACGAGACCCTACTCGACGCTCATGAGGTGCGAAAGCGCGCGCTCAGGGACCGGCGTCGGGGACACCACCGTCGACGTCGGGCGTCACGCCGCCGTCGGGGAGCTCGCTGCACGTGTTGCCGAGCGGCGGCCCCTCGACGACGCCGCCGAGGCGCAGCCGCCGGCCGGTGAAGCCGACGCCCAGGCTGATCGCGTTGCAGAGGGTGCTGCGGTCGGCCGCGGGATCGCTGCTCACGTCGACCAGCGCCTCGAGCCGAGAGCGCAGGAAGTTGTACTCGACGGTGCCGACGCAGACGCCGACGTTCTCGGCGGTGCGCAAGAGATCGAGCACGCTCCAGCGGCCCGTGACCATCACGTCGTCGATGCCCATCCGGTCGTCGGTGATGCGGCCGGTCGCGATGCCGCCGGTCAGGCGCACCATGACGCCGACGCCATCCCCCTGGAAGAGGATCTCGACGCGCTCGGGGAGGCGCGCGACGAAGACGTTGCCGGCGACGTACGCGTTGGCGTCGAAGACGAGCGGATCGTCGTAGTTGCCGGCGAGGAAGGTGTCCTCGCGGACCCACACGTAGTCGTTGCCGTCCCACGCGGGCCCCGGCGCCGGCTCGCCCGCGAGCGTCGCCTCGTGGTTCACGAACACGACCGCCGGGGGTGGGTCCCCCGCCGCGGCCGCCACCGTGTCGACCGACTGGCTGATCGTGACGTGCACCTGCGGATCGTCGGGCAGGCCGTTCCAATCCCGCAGGCCCATCACCACGAGCCCGAGGCCCTCCATCTGGCGGGCACGCGACGCCTCCTCGAGCCCGTCCACCACCCCGTCGACCAGCGGGAAGAGGTCCTTGCCGAAGACGTTGTCGATGCCGTCCTCGCCGTCCTGCGAGGGGCGGCCTCCGCCGGGCGGCAGCGTGCACCCGAGGGCGAAGTCCGGCGCGCCGGTGCAGTAGCCGTCGAGGTTGTAGCCGAGGCGGGCCCAGCGTCCGTCGGCCTCCTGGTCGAGCACCACGTCGCGCAGGCCGAAGACCATGTCTTCGCCGTCCGGCCCGTCGGCGCCGGTCGGCCGTGCCGGAGGTCGCCGCCCCTCGCACTCGCCTCCCTGCCCGCCCGCGTCGGGCGGGACGAGCGAGGGATCGTACACCTGGCAGCCGGCAGCCAAGACGAGCGCGGCGGCGCACGCGGTCGGTCCAAGCCAGCGATCGGAAGCGAAGCGCATCGTACGAGGGGGGATCGAGACTATCAGCGGCTGTAGGGGTTCGCGAGGATGTCGTCGTCGGGCTCGGCCGGGCCGTTCGGCTGCGCCTGTTGCGTGTTGCGGCGGACGCGCCGGCGGCGCTCGCGTGGCGTCTCCTCATCGGCCGCGGGCGGCTCGACGACCGGATCCTCGGCCGGCGCCGCGAGCTCCGCCGCCTGTGCGGCCGGCTCGGCGGTCGTCGGCGCGACGACCTGCGGCGCGACGCTCTGCGGCGCGACGATCGGATCGGGCTCCGGAGGAGGCGGGGCGATCGGCTCGGGATCGGGCGCCGCGACGGGCGCCGCAGGCGCGCTCGGTCCGAGGAAGACCACCGCGAGCACGACGCCGGTGAGGAAGAGGAGCGCGGTCACGATGGCGATCGGGATCCACGCCTTGCGCGAGGGCGATGGCTCCGCTTGGGGGAGCGTCGACGGCTTCGCGCCCAAGGTCGTCTCGTCGAGCGCGATGGGCCGCACCAGGCTCTCGTGCGGCTGGCTCGGCTGCGAGCCGCTCTCCATCGGGCGAGGCAGCACGCCCGGCGTCAGGTCGCTGCGCCCGAGCGCCTCGGTCGCGCCCTGGATGGCCGCGTGCTCCTGCGCCGTCTTCTCGCCGAGCCAGCGCTTCACCTCGCGCGCGACGCCGCGCGGGGTCGCCACGCCTCCGGCGCTCGCCGCGGCCTCCTCGACCGCCTCGAGGAACTCCTCGGCGCTCTGGAAGCGATCGTCCGGCTCGCGGGCGAGCGCCCGCCGCGCCACCGCGTCGAAGGGCGCGAGCGCCTCGTCGAAGATGGAGGGCGGAGGCACCTCGGGGTTCAGGATCTTGTTCAGGACGTCGGCGTTGTTCTCGCCGCGAAAGAGGCGCCGGCCGGTGAGCGCCTCCCAGAGCACGATGCCCATGCTGAACAGATCGGAGCGTTGATCGGCCTGCCCCGACGCCGCCTGCTCGGGCGCCATGTAGCTGAGCTTGCCCTTGAACTGGCCGTCGCGCGTCGACGAGAGGCGGACCTGCGCCTTGGCGACGCCGAAGTCGGTGATGCGCGCGGCGCCGTCGTTGCCGACGAGGATGTTGTGGGGGGAGATATCGCGGTGGACGATCTCGAGGGCGGTGCCGCTCGGATCCTTGAGCCCGTGCGCGGCGCTCAGGCCGGCGAGCGCGTCCATCACGATGCGCGAGACGACGGGGGGCGGCAGGCGCTCGCCGCCGCGGGCGGCCTGGCGCAGGAGGGCACCGAAGTGATCGCCCTCGACGTACTCCATCACGAGGAAGTAGCCCTCGCCCTGGGTGTCGGAGATGTCGAGCGTGCCGACCACGTTGGGGTGGCGGATGCGCGCGGCGAGGCGGGCCTCGTCGAGGAACATCGAGATGAAGTCCTCGTCGTGCGCGAGGTGCGGGTGCAGCACCTTGATCGCGACGAGGCGCTCGAAGCCGGCCACGCCCTGCGCGCGCGCGACGTAGACCGTCGCCATGCCACCCGAGGCGAGCAGCGTCAGCACCTCGTAGCGCCCGAGCCTGCGCCCCGTGAGATCGCGGGCCGCCGCTGCTGTCGCCGTCGCTGCCATCAGAACCGCCCTCTCAGAGCGCCCATCGCCCCGTCCGCTTGGATGCCGAAGCTCACCGCTACGTCGCCGGCCTCCGGCTCCGGAGGAGCGCCGCCCCAGTCCGTGAAGATCATCAGCAGGAGCGTCGTGGCCGCGAGGACGCTCGTGCCGCCGATCAGCAGGTTCGTGCGCAGCTCGCGGCCCTGACCGTCGGCCAGCGCCTCCGCGGTCGGGTTGGCCTCGTAGGCCGGCACTCCGTCGAGCGTGTCGACGCCCGACCAGACGAGCACGCCGCCGACGGCCGCCGTCGCGACCAGCGCGCTGATCGACACCCACACCGGGACCGGCGCGCCGCCGCCGCTCGCCGGGGTGAGGGCGGTGGGAGGCTCCTCGAGCCCAGGGCCGGTGACCGGATCCTCGCCGGTCGCGACTACCTCGGGCGTCTCGACCGGCGGCGGCGGCGCCTCGAAGGAGAGTGAGCGCTGCTCCCCGGCGGCGGCCTGCACCGTCTCGCGCTGGGTCCCCGTCTCGAACGCCGCCTCCACGACGTGCTCCGAGCCGGGCTCGACGAAGAACGAGGGGTGCTCCATCACCGTTCCGTCGACCTGCACCGCGCAGCGCTCGCACGCGACGTCCACCCGCACGAGGCGAGGGGCGGCCCGGAGCGCGCTCTGGGCGGCGCGCTGTCCCGCGCGATCGTCCGGGTAGAGGGCGGTCAGCCGCAGGGCCAGCGTGGCCGCGCGGAGCGCGTTGCCGGCGCGCTCGTGCGAGCGCACCGCCTGGACC
>JAEZBP010000767.1 GCA_023427125.1 Pseudomonadota bacterium
CTCTGCGCCTTCGATGATGGGCCGTCGGCCACGGCAGACAGGCGCGCGCCAGCCAACTCGAGGTCTGTCGCTAGATCGAGTGGAGCCGCTAAGGAATGCAGGAAATCAGCCGTTCCTGCCGTCCTTAGCGATCTTTCGACACGCTCTCAGCGCCACACGGGCGCGAGCGTCTTGATGTACTGGACGAGCGCCTCGAGGTCGCTCGCGCTGACGCCCTGCGGGCCCATGGCGGTGCCGGGCACGCCCTCGCGGATCACCCGCGCGATGGCCTCGTCCGAGGGGAGCTCGCCGCCGGTCGCGTTCATCCGCGGGTACTCACCGCTCGTGAGATCCGCCGGCCGCGGCGTGAGCGAGGCGGCGTAGGGTCCGTCGCCGTGGCCGGTCGGGCCGTGGCACTGCCGGCAGTAGCGCGCGTACGCGAACTCGCCGCGGTTCAGCACCGCGGGCGCGACCTCGGCGCCGCCGAGCACCACCGGCTGCTCGAAGCTGCGCTGCCCTTCCTCGCAGCCCATCAGCAGCGCGAGATACGCGACGATCGCGAGCACCCTCACGGCGCCTCCTCCAGCAGCCGACCGACGTCGCGCTCGAGGCGCTCGAGCCCGTCGCCGTCGGTCTCGTAGAGCCCGCGCAGCACGCCGCGCCGATCGACGAGCACGAAGCGCGAGCCATGCGTGATGTCGTAGGCCCCCGCCTCGCCCACCGGCTCGCGGCGGCCGATCGGCAGCCGGAAAGCGAGCACGATCGCTCGCCGCACATCGGTGGGATCGCCGCTCAAGAAGCTCCAGCGCGAGTCCGGCCGATAGCGCGCCGCGTACTCGCGCATGACCTCCGGCGTGTCGTGCTCCGGATCGACGGTGATGGAGAGGAAGCGGACGTCCGGGTCGTCGATGCGGCGATGGAGGTTCGCCATCTGCGTGCTCAGCACCGGACAGATGCTCGGGCACGTCGTGAAGATGAAGTCCGCGACGTAGACCTTGCCGCGCAGATCGTCGCTCCCGAGCTCGCTCCCGTCCTGCGCGATCAGGGTGAACTCCCCGATGGGCATCAGCTCCGGCGGAGCCGCCTCGCCGCCACAGCCGGCGAGCAGCGCGACGGAGAGCACGACCGTGCGGATCACGACCGTGCGGATCACGACCGCCCGGATCACGACGCCGCGACGTCGACGGCCAGCGCCGCGAAGAGCAGCGGCAGGTACACGAGCGAGGCCAGGAAGAGCTGCCGCGCCCAGCGGTTGCCGGCCTCGGCGCGGAGGCCGACCAGCGACCACACGAAGAACGCGACGCCCAGCGCGGCCGCCACCGAGAGATAGATCGTCCCCGCGATCCCGAGCGGGACCAGGAGGAGGCTCACCGGGACGAGCGCGCCCGCGTAGAGCGCCGCGTGCAGCTTGGTCCGCGGGACGCCGCGCACGGCCGGCATGACCTTGATACCGGCCTTGGTGTACTCGCGCTCTCGGAAGATCGCGATCGCGAGGAAGTGCGGCAGCTGCCAGAGGAAGAGGATCCCGAAGAGCACGATCCCCGGCGCCGAGAGCTCCCCGGTCGCCGCCGTCCACCCCATCAGGGGAGGGAGCGCGCCCGGGACCGAGCCCACGAGGAGCGCCGCCGGGCTCCGCCGCTTCATCGGCGTGTAGACCCACACGTACGAGATGAGGGCGATCGCCGCGAGCAGGCCGGTCAGCGGGTTGACGACCACGGTCAGCACCGGCACCGAGATCGCGCCGAGCCCGAGCCCGAGGCCGAGCGCCCAGCGCGGATCGAGCCGCCCGCTCGGGAGCGGCCGATTCTTGGTGCGCGCCATGAACCCGTCGGACTCGCGCTCGAGCCAGCAGTTGAGCGTGTTGGCCGCGCCGACCACCATCGCCGTCGCGATCAGCGTGGCGAGGATCGTCACGATCGAGACCTCGCCAGGGGCCAGCCACAGCCCGCCGAGCGTGGTGATGATCACCATCAGCGTGATCCGCGGCTTGGTGAGGGCCACGAGGTCACGGAGGGTCGCGGTGAAGCCGGACGCCGAAATGCTGGCGGTCATCGGGAGGTCGCTCGAGGTCCAGGCAAAGAGACGCGCGTAGTTAGCAGCGCGATCTGCGGTGCGTCAACCGGGCGTCCGTGCGCGCGCGCAGGTCGCCCGAGGCGTGGGGGAGCACGTAGGGGCACTGTGCTCGAGGGGCAAGTGCTCGAGGGGCGAGCGCGCGGAGCGCGCTCATCGCAGCAAGATCGCCAGGACGAGCGCGCCGGTGCCGATCAGCGCGAGGAGCGCCCCGAGCCCGAGGATCAGCCACGGCGCCCGCGAGGGCGGCGGCGTCGGGTACACCGCCGACGGGTGCACCGCCGACGGGTGCAAGAGGGGCTGCTCGGGCGTCGGCGCCTGGGACTCGTGGATCGGCGCCGAGGCGCGGGGCGGCGGCTCGCTCGCGGGGAGGGCGCGCATCGCCCCCGTCATCACCCCGCCGCCGGCCACGTGCTTGAGCGCGCTGGCGAGCTCCGCCGCCGAGTCGAAGCGGTCGTCGGGCTTCTTCGCCAGCGCCTTCATCATCACCGCCTCGAGCCCGGGCGGGAACTGGCGGTCCGGCGTGCGCACCGAGAGCGGGATCGGCGGCTCCTTGATGTGCTTCTGGATGTACTCCATCGGCTGGTTGGCATCGAAGGGCAGCTTGCCGGTGAGGAGCTCGTAGAGGATCACGCCGAGGGAGTAGATGTCGGAGCGGCCGTCGAGCGTCTCGCCGCGCGCCTGCTCGGGGCTCATGAACTCGGGCGTCCCGAAGACCATCCCCTCCTGCGTGAGGATGAGCGAGCCCGGACGCATCTGGCGCTCGGAGACCTTCGCGAGGCCGAAGTCGAGCACCTTCGGGAAGTCCGCGATGCCGCCCTGCGACGTGAGGAAGATGTTCTCGGGCTTGAGGTCGCGGTGCACGATCCCGCCGCGGTGGGCCTCCTCGAGCGCGCCGCACGCCTGGATCATCACGTTGATAGCGCGCAGCGGCTCCATCGGGCCCTCCCGGCGCACGGTCTGCGCGAGGTTCTTGCCCTCGAGGTACTCCATCACGAAGTAGCAGGCGCCGTCCTCGAGCTGCCCGTAGAGGAAGACGCGCGCCGTGTTCGGATGCGAGAGGTGGCTCATCGCCCGGGCCTCGCGCTTGAAGCGCGTGACCAGATCTTGGCGGGAGAGGTAGCGGGAGTGGAGGACCTTGATCGCCACGAAGCGGCGCATCTCGGGCTGCTCGGCCTTGTAGACGGAGCCCATGCCCCCCGAGCCGATCTTCTCGATCACGCGGAACTGGCCGGCGATGTCCCGCCCGAGATACGGATCCGCCACGGGCGCGAGCATAACACCGCGCCTCGGGTTGCCCAGCAATCCCGCGCAGCCGCCGATCCTCCTGGACGAAGAGGCCCAGGTCGCGATAGCAGGGCACCGATGCGGGGGTTCCCCTTCGATCGCTTGCCGCGCCTCTCCGAGGCTGAGGCCGACACGCAGCGCCGGCATGCCCGCGGGCCGCTCGTGGCGCTGGCCGCGGGCGCCGAGGCGTCGAGCGAGTGGATCGGGCTGCCGGTCCGCCTCGAGGTGGAGGGACCGCCGGCCCGACCTCCCTCCGCGATCGATCGGACGCTCGCCGTCCTCCTCGAGGACGCCGCCGGCAGCCGGGCGGCGCTGCTCATGGACCCGGCGATCGCGCTCCTGATCGTGGAGCGCATCGTCGGCGGCGACCTCGAAGAGCTCGTCGACGCCCCGCTCTCCGACCTCGAGCACGGGCTCCTCGCCCACGCCGTCTCGCGCTGGCTGCGCGAGGGCGGCTCGCGCTACGGCGTCGCCGCGGTCCTCACCTC
>JAEZBP010000053.1 GCA_023427125.1 Pseudomonadota bacterium
GCCCTCGGCGACGCGGCCCGGCGCGGCCGGGTGGCGGCAGCGGTAGCGGCGGCGGCCCTCGGTGGGGCGCACCTCGAAGCGGAGCACGCGTCGATCGGCGAGGACCTCGATCGGCGCGGCGCCGGCCGGGCGCAGCTCGAGCACATAGCGAAAGGGCCGCTCCACTCCGTCGTGGCCATTCCAGGGCGCGAGCGTGACCTCGACTTGCTCGTCGGCCTGCGCGAGCGACGCTTGCCCCAGCACGACCGCCCCCAAGAGCAGCGCCCACCTCATCGCAGCACCCCGTCCACCGCGTCCTCGACCTCCTCCCGCAGCTCGGGCAGGAACGCGAGCCGGGGGCGCACGATGGTCTCGTTGCGGAGCTGCCGCAACAGGAACGAGAGCTCGCCGAGCCGGCGGATCGGCGGGCGCGAGAGCGTCACCCAGAGCCCGTCGGGGGAGGCGCCGCGCGGCTCCTCGTAGGGGACGTCGGTCGGCACGTCGAGCCACACGCTGAGCTCGGGGCGCAGCCCTCGCCGCCGAGCGACCTCCTCGGCGCGCGCCAGCGCGTCGCGCCAGCGCGGCGCGTCCTCGGGGGTGTCGGGGAGCGGGATCGTCTTCGGAAGCCGGCGGTGCCGCAGGCGCGCGGCGAAGCTCGCGAGCAGCGGATCGTCGGCGCGCTCCCAGTCGGCGAAGCAGTGCATCAAGAGGGGATCGTCGAGGTCGAGGTACTCGCCGAGCGCGAGCCGCTCGCCGAGCACCGCCGCGCGGACCGCGCTCGGCGTCGCGGGGGGCGGCGTACCCTCGCGCACGAGCTCGGCGAGGCGAACGAACATCGCGCGGATCAGGCACTCCGCCGCGCGCGTCGCTTTGTGGTGGTAGACCTGCTGGTACATGTAGTGACGCGCGAGGAAATAGGCCTCGATGGGCGGCAGGCCCTTGCGCCCCTCGATCGCGAGCACCCAGGTCCCGCGCTCGCCCCCGCCGTGCGCCTCGTCGAGGTGGGCGAACGCCAGCGCGCGGAGCAGCCAGTCGAGGTCGTAGCGGCCGTACGCGACGCCGGTCATGTGGCTGTCGCGCAGCAGGTAGTCGCAGCGATCGACGTCGAGCGTGCCGCTGAGGGTCGGGCAGAGCCACGCGAGCCGGTGGGCTCCCGCGAGCAGATCGGCCACCCGATCGGCCATGCCCGCCTCGAGCTCCTCGAGCGCGCGGTGCACGTCGGTCGAGGGATCGCGGAGCACCTCCATCGTCCACGACTCGTGGGAGCGCGCGTCGGGGAGCACGTCCTCGAAGAGGTGCGAGAAGGGGCCGTGGCCGAGGTCGTGGAGGAGCGCGGCGGCGATCGCCTCGCGCGCGCTCGAGGCGTCGAGGCGCTGCTCGGGCGGAAGCTCGTCCTGCCGGGCGCGGGCGCGCGCCAGGAGCCGCGTCATCACGTGGGCGGCCCCGAGCGCGTGAGCGAAGCGGGAGTGCTCGGCGCCCGGGAAGACCAGCGCCGTGAGCCCGAGCTGCCGCACCCGCCGCATCCGCTGCACCTCGCGGGTGGCGAGCAGCGCCATCACCACGCGCTCGGCGTCCTCCTCGAACGCCACGAGCCCGTGCACCGGATCGCGCAGGATCATGGCCGCGGACCCTAGCAGGCCTGGGCCCCCGTGCCCGTGCCGCTGCCCTCCCGCCCCATACCGCTGCCGTCCCCTGCACTTGCCCCTGCAAGAAGAACGAACACAGGGGCAAGGGCAAGGGCAAGGGCAAGGGCAAGGGCAAGGGCAAGGGCAAGGGCAAGGGCAAGGGCAGGGTATCGCGGCGTCCTATCTTTTCAGCGCGGGCACGCGCCATCCGTCTCGCACCCCCGCGTGCTAGCTTGCCGCATGCGCAGAGCAGCCGCGCTCGTGGCCGTGGTCGCCGTCTTCGCGATCCTCACCCCCACCCACGCCCAGCCCCCCGCGGCGCCGACGAGCCTGGTCGCGAGGCTCCGGCAGCTCGTCGACCAATCGGGCATCGCCGAGAAGGTCGGCGTCGCCGTGGTCGACACCGCCACCGGTCGCCCCGTCTTCCAGTTCCACGCCGAGCGCCCGATGAACCCGGCCTCGAACCAGAAGGTGGTGACCGCGTTCGCCGCCCTCCGCACGCTCGGCGCCGACTTTCGGATGCGCACCGCGGTCTTCGGCCGTATCGAGGGCGATGCGGTCACCGGCGGGCTGGCGCTGCGCGGGTACGGCGATCCCTACCTGAGCTCGGGCGATCTGATGGTGCTCGCGCGCGAGGTGGCCGATCAGGGCGTGCGGCGCGTGGACCGTGTCATCGTCGACGCCACGTACTTCGACGACCAGGTCCTGCCGCCCGCGTTCGAGCAGCAGCCCAACGAGGTCGCGGCGTTCCGGGCGCCGATCTCCGCCGTCTCGCTCGACCGCAACGCCTACGTCCTGCGGGTGCTCCCGGGCCGCGAGGTGGGCGGGGCCGCGAGCGTGCGCCTGGTCGGGGCCGGCTACTTCGACGTCCAGAGCCGCATCACCACCTCGGAGGGGGGCGCGCCCAACGTGATCGCCGATCAGCGCGACGCCAGCGAGCGGATGACGCTCCGCCTGCGCGGGACGGTGCCGATCGGGGTGCGGGGCGTCTCGTATCGAAGACGAATCGAGAATCCCCTTCCCTGGGTCGGCCACGCCTTCGCCGAGGCCCTCCGCGCCCAGGGGATCCGCTGCGGCGACGGAGTCTCCATCGGCCCGACCCCGGAAGGCGCCGCGCTCCTCGCCTCGCACGAGTCGCCGCCGCTCGGGATGATGCTCGAGGCGCTCGGCAAGCACTCGGACAACTTCGTCGCCGAGATGATCTTCAAGGTGCTCGGCGCCGAGCGCCACCGGCCCGGCCGCGCGGAAGACGGAGTGGCCGCGGTGCGCGCCGCGCTCGACTCGGCGGGGCTCTCCACCGAGCGCATGGCCATCGTCAACGGCTCGGGCCTCTTCGATGGGAACCAAGTGTCGCCCCAGCAGCTCGCCGACCTGCTGGCGAACGGGTATCGCGATCCATCCATCCGCTCCGAGCTGGTCTCGCACCTCGCCATCGGGGGGGTCGACGGCACCCTGGCCCGGCGGCTGACCGACCTGCCGGTCCCGAGGGTCGTCCGCGCGAAGACCGGGACCCTCGCCGGTGTGATCGCGTTGTCAGGCTTCGTTCTAGGACCTCGCCCCGAGTCGACCTACGCGTTCAGCGTGCTCGCCAACGACGTGCGCGGCCAGCACGGCCCCTCGCGCGCCCTCGCCGATGGGGTCGCCCGAGCCCTCACGGAGCACCTTCACGCGGCTCGCTGAGCCATTTCGATCGAGAAAGCCGACCTGCAGAAATGAAAGGGCCCCGGCCGGTCCGAGAACCGATCGGGGCCCATCGAGCGTGAGCGAGGTCTCACTCCTTGATCTGGCGGCGGATCTTGGCGAGGGCCTGCTCCTGGAGCTGGCGGATGCGCTCGCGGGACAGGTTGTACTTGTCCCCGATCTCCTTGAGCGTGAGCTCGTCCTCGTCGTCGAGGCCGAAGCGCCAGCGCAGGATGCGCGCCTCCATCGGCGTCAGGGTGCTCAGGAGCCGGCGCAGCTCCTCACCCCACGTCTTGCTGACGAGCTGCTCGTAGGGCGTCGGGACGTTCTCCTGCTCGAGGAAGTCGATGAACTTGCGCCCGTCCTCGTCGTTCACGGGGCGGTCGAGCGAGAAGGGGGTCTCGGCCCAGTAGCCCTTGATCTTCTCGAGCTTCTCGGCCGCGATCCCGGTCTCCTTCTCGAGCTCCTCGGGCGTCGGCTCCTTGCCGGTGCGCGTCGCGATCGCCTGGGTGGCGCGCGCCACGCGGTTGTAGGTGTCGAGCATGTGCACGGGGATGCGCACGGCCCGGCCCTTGTCCGCCAGCGCCCGGCTGATCGCGTGGCGGATCCACCACGACGCGTAGGTGCTGAAGCGGTAGCCGCGGTTGTGATCGAAGCGCTCCACCGCCTTCATCAGGCCGATGTTGCCCTCCTGGATGAGATCGATGAGCGGCAGCCGGCCGCGGTTGTAGCGGCGGGCGATGCTCACCACGAGCCGCAGGTTCGCCGCCACGAAGCGGTTCTTCGCGCGCTGCTGGGCCTCGCGCGCGTGGTCGACGCGCGAGAGGTAGCGCTTGAACGCCGGCGTGATGCGCACCTCGTCGCCGAGCATGTCGCGATCGACGGCGTAGTCGCCGGCGAGCCGGTGCACCGCCTTGTCGGCCTGGTTCACGAAGATGCGGTCGGAGTCGAGCTCGCGCAGCTTGGTCGCCAGCGCGGTCGCCATCTCCTCCCACTTGTCTTGAGCCTTCTTCGCCATCTTCCCGCGGGTCGCCGTCTTGGCGGCCTTGCGCATGACGGCGACGTCCGCGAGCGGCTGCTCGAGGTGCAGGTCGAGGATCGCAGCGACCGTCTCGAACGCCGGCGCGTACGAGAACAGCCCCTCCCAGAAGCCGATCTCGAGGCGCTCGACCTCCTGCGCGGCCTCGATCTCCTCGGCCGGCGTGAGCACGCGGTGGCTCGCCATCTCGCGGAAGTACTTCGAGAGCGTGGAGTCGCCGCCTCCCTGGCGCTCCATCTCCTTCAGCGCCTTCTCGGCCTCCGCCTCGGCGTCCGCGAGCTGCTTGATGTCGGGCTCTTCAGTCCCGTCGAGCCGGCTCTTGTCGAGCACCGCCCCGCCGACCGACTGTGCTGCCTCGTTGCCCATGGGATTCCGGTCTCCTCTTTCGAGCGTCCTGGGTAGCGCCGCCACACCGAACGGCGCGGCTGGCACCCCGATTCCGTGCGTCTTCGCGGGTTCGCCAAGACGTCCGAGCGGGCGCTCCGCCATGCACGCCCGGTGCCACACTGGGAATGGCGTCTAGCGGGGGGCCACCGTTTCGACTCTGCGAGACGCCGCTCCAACCCTGGGTTGGCGCTCCGCCACGGGCCTAGTATGGGTGCGTCGCGCCGCCCTGCCATGGGGGCCGAGCACGAAGGCGCTCGCCCGATCCCGAAGAATGTCGACCGCGCTGCGAATCCTGCGAATGCTGGCGCCCCGCCGCGCCCTCGCGATCGGCGCGTTTCTCTGCATGGTCGCGGGCGCGGCGACCACGGTGGCTTACGCGTTCCTCGCCGGGCCTTTTCTGGCCGCGGTGCACGGAGGAGAGAGCGCGGCGCGCCTGCCCTTCGCGTCCTGGCTCCCACCGTTACCAGGTGGTGCCGCCACGGCGGTGGCGGCTACCGTGCTGGCCGTCACGGTGGCCAGAGCGCTGGCCAGCTACGGGCAGCGGATCCTGACGGCGCGAGTCGGGCAAGACGTGGTGCGCCGGCTGCGCGAGACGATGTACGCGCACCTGCTCGAGGCCGTCCCGAGCGCGCTCCTCACCCAGCGCCGCGGCGAGATCGCGTCGCGGCTCGCGAGCGACGTCCTTCAGGTGCAGACGCTCGTCTCGAGCAACCTCGCGTCGGTGGCGGCCGACCTCGTCGCGCTCGGGGGGCTCATCGTGCTCGCGTTCAGCCTCGACGTGCAGCTCGCGTGTATCGCGCTCGCCGCGGTGCCGCCGATCGGCGTGATCGTGTGGCGCCTCGCCGGCGTCGTGCGGCGGGTCCACCGCGAGGTGTGGGAGCAGTACGGGCAGCTCTCCGCCACCGCCGCCGATCTCGTCGACACGGTGCCGGTGATCCGCGCCTACGCGGCCGAGGCGCTCGCCCTGGGTTCGTTCGTGGAGCGCGCGCAGGAGCTCGAGCGGCGGACCATCCGCGCGCAGCGCTGGAGCGGCCTCGGCGGCCCGGTGGTGCAGATCCTCGGCGGGCTCGCGCTGGTATCCGCGCTGATTCTCAGCACCGGCCGGCTCGCGAGCGGCGAGCTCGCCGTCGAGACCTTCGTCTCGTTCTTCGCCGCCATGTTCTTCGTCTACCGGCCCGTGCAGGGCCTCGGCGCGACGGTCCACCGGGTCGCCTCGGGCCTGGCCGCGCTCGATCGCGTCGACGAGGTGCTGGCGATGCCCATCGAGCCTCCCGATGCGCCCGGAGCGAAGGAGCTCGGCCCGATGCGCGACGCGCTCGTCCTCGAGGGCGTCGGCTTCGCGTACCGCGAGGGCGCGCCGGTGCTCGAGGGGATCGACCTCGAGGTGCGGCGAGGCGAGTCGCTCGCGATCGTCGGCAAGAGCGGCGCCGGCAAGTCCACGCTCCTGCGCCTGATCCTCGGGCTCGCGCGGCCGAGCGCGGGCGAGGTGCGCATCGACGGTGTGAGCGTGGACGACGCGACGCGCGCGAGCTGGCGGCGGCAGCTCGCGTGGGTCACCCAGGAGCCGCTCATCTTCGCGGACTCGGTGCTCGCGAACGTCGCGCCGGCCGATCCCGAGCCCGATCGCGCGCGGGCTCGCGAGGCGCTCGGCGCCGCGGGCGCGCTCGACTTCGTGGACGCGCTGCCGAGCGGGATCGACAGCGTCCTCAGCGAGGGCGGCAAGGAGCTCTCGGGCGGGCAGCGACAGCGGCTCTGCATCGCGCGCGCGCTCTACAAAGAGAGCCCGATCCTCCTCTTCGACGAGGCGACCTCGTCCCTCGACGGCCCCTCGGAGCGCGCGATCGCGGAGACCATCGAGGCGCTCATGGCCGAGCGCACGGGTGACGGTATGCCGGCGCCGGCAGAGGCGCGCAGCGCCGGAGCCGGTGTCGCCAGCCCGTCACGCAGCGGCGCGACCATGATTCTGGTGAGCCACCGGATGAGCTCGGTGCGGCGCGCCGATCGCGTGGTGGTGATCGAGAGCGGGCGGATCGTCGAGGCTGGCCCGCCCGAGGTGCTGTGGAAGACTGAGGGGCGCTTCTTTGCGCTCTTCGAGGACGCGACCATCCAGTGACGAACCCTGCCCTTCCCTCCGCCCCTTGGCGTCTTGGCGTCTTGGCGGTCGTTCCGAACGAGCGAACCGCCGAGG
>JAEZBP010000149.1 GCA_023427125.1 Pseudomonadota bacterium
CCGTTCACCGACGAGGAGGTCGTCCTGGCGACCGCGCTCTCGACGAGCTTCGCGTACGCGCTCGAGCGCGCCCGCGCCCGCGCCGAGCAGGAGGAGGACGGGGACGCCGGGCCACGCAAGGCGCACCTCGGCGGCCGCCCGCTCGGAGGGGGCGCGACGCTCGGGCGCGCGGAGACCTCGCCGACCTTCGAGGGCCTCTCGGCGCTCGCGCGCGCCCGCGGCCTCGCCGAGTCCGCCGACACGAGCGTGCGTGTCGCCCGCGTGACCGACGCGCTCTCCGAGCTCGTGAAGGAGCTCGTGCGCGCCAAGCGGGAGGTCGAGCCCGAGCTCGCGCCCTGGGCGCTCGAGCAGCTGGGGAGCCTCTTCCTGCTCTGGGAGGATCAGCGCTTCCGCGACACCCTCGAGGAGCTCGCCGCGCGCGAGCCGAACCCGGTGGCCGCCGCCCGCGAGCTCGCCCGCATCTACGCGCGCGCGCCCTACGACGCGCCCTTCGTCGACGCCTCGTCCACCGCGCGCTCGGTGGAGCTCGAGGCGCTCTGCGTCCACCTCGCGGCGCGCGTCGTCGACGAGCGCGTGCCCTCGCAGGGCGCCGCGCTCCTGATGACCGATCGGCTGCCGGCGATCACCGCGCTCGTCGCGGCCGTCCACCCGACGAGCGCGGTGGTCGTCTCGGGCTCGCTCGCGCCGCGCTCGCTCGGCGCCGAGGTGGCGCGCGCGGGAGGGCTCGCCGTGGTCTCCGACGTGGGCGGCCTCTTCGCGTGGGTGCGGGTCGGCGATCGGCTCCTGGTCGACGGCGAGGAGGGCAGCGTGCGCGTGAACCCGAGCGCGGCGACGGTGGCCCACTTCCGGCGTGGGGGCCGCGCGTGACGCTCTGGATCACGCTCGCGGCCGCCGCGATCGTGCTCGGGCTCGTCGCCGCCTGGCTCCACTATCGCTACTGGGTCTCGCGCTTCACGCTCGAGCTCGACTACTCGCTCGTCGAGCGCGTCGAGACCGAGGACGGCTCGGCGATCGAGCTGCGCCGACTGCCCGCTCCGATCGATCGGCCCAGCGAGGGGCCTCCGGTCCTCCTGGTGCACGGCCTCGCGGTCAATCACCGCAACAACGACGTACGCGAGGATCTCTCGCTCGGCCGGCACCTCGGCAAGCTCGGGCACGACGTGTGGTTCCTGACGCTGCGGATGGGGCGCGACGATCTTTCGTGGTCGGAGGAGCGGCGCGCGAGCTACGAGCGGATGGCGCGCTACGACGTGCCGCTCGCGGTCGACGAGGTGCTGCGGCGCACCGGCGCGCCGACGCTCGATTACGTCGGCTTCTCGATGGGCGGCATGCTGATCTACGCGGCGGCGGGGCGCTTCGTGGCCGAAGAGAAGCTCCACAAGGTCGTCGTGATCGGCTCGCCCGGATCGATCCAGCCGCCCCTGGCGATGCTCTCGATGGTGGCGCGCCTCGTCCCGAGCTGGATCGTGCCGACGCTGCGCCTGCGCATCGCCTCGCGCATGTTCGCGTTCGCGAGCGAGTGGGTGGCGACGCCGATCCACCGCTGGATCTACAACCCCGAGAACGTCGAGCGCGGCGTCGCGGCGCACCTGATGGTGAACGGCTTCGTGAACATCCCCGGCAAGCTCGCCAGCGAGCTCGTGCGCTGGGCGGCGCAGGGCGGCGTGGTGCGCTGCGGCGAGACGCCGATCACCGTGAGCCTGGCGGCGATCGATCGCCCCGCCCTCTTCATCGCCGGTGCGGCCGATCGCATCGCGCCACCGCCGTCGGTCGCCCTCGCCTTCGAGGCGTGGGGCGGGCACGAGAAGGCGATGCGCGTGGTCGGCGTCGAGCAGGGCGCGGCCGCCGACTACGGGCACGGCGATCTCGCGATCGGCCGCTTCGCCGCCGAGGACGTCTTCGAGCCGGTCGCCGCCTTCCTCGCCGATCCGGAGCGTGCCGCGCTCACGCTGACCTGAGAGCGCGCGGTTGCCGAGCATCTGCTCCACGCGCAGGATCCGAGCGTGTCGTCGGTGGCGAGAAAGCGCGCGACGCTGAGCGATCTCCTGGCGATCCCGCTGGAGGAGCGCTTCCACGAGCTGCTCGCCGGTGAGCTCGTGCGCCGCGCGGCCCCGAGCGGCGAGCACGGAGGGGCGCAAGCGGACTTGCTCATCCGGCTGGGTCCGTCGTTCCAGCGTCCGGCGGGCCGAGGGGGTCCGGGAGGGTGGTGGTTCGCGACCGAGGTGGAGATCCTGCTTGCGACGGGGAGCGTGGTGCGCGCCGACGTCGCAGGGTGGCGTCGCGAGCGCGTGCCCGAGCGGCCCGGAGGGATGCCCGTCGAGGTCCGCCCCGACTGGGTCTGCGAGGTGCTCTCGCCGTCGAACGCCAGCGACGACACGGTCAAGAAGCTCCGGATCTACCACGCGGCCGGCGTGCCCCACTACTGGCTGCTCGATCCCCGCGCCGCGACGCTCACGGTGATGCGCTGGTCGGAGCCGGGCTACACGATCGTGCTCGCGGCCGAGCGGGGAGAGACCGTGCGCGCGGAGCCGTTCGACGCGATCGAGCTCGAGATCGGGACGCTCTTCGGCGGCGACGAAGCCTGAGCGCGGTGAGCCGAACGGCGCTCCAGCCGGTTGGAAATCGCAGCGGGCGCGGACGACGCAACCACGATGCTCAGCCCCGGGGATCACGCCCGGAGGAAGGATGCCCGTCGATGCGCTTCAAGTGGACGTTGATGATCGTCGCCTTCTCGTTGATCGCGTGCGGACCCCAGCGCCACACGATGGTGGAGGATCCCGACGCGGGGCCGCCCGTCGAGCTGCCGCCGGCCGGCAGCACCGCGGTGACCACGCTGACCGACGAGGGCGGGACCCTGAGCGTCGGGAGCTTCACGCTCGAGGTGCCGCCCGGCGCGATGGCCGCCGGCACCGAGATCCGCGTGACGGTCGAGGCCGCCGCCGCGCCCTCCCCCTTCACCGGGTTCTCGCCGGTCTTCCGCTTCGAGCCGGCGGGCCTCGTCTTCGACGCGCCGGTGACGGTGCGCGTGCCCTTCAGCGGTGACGCTCGGAGCGCGACGGTGTTCTGGACCACGCTCGGCTCGAGCGCGTACGCGCCGCTGCCCACCCGCATCGAGGGGCGCTACGCGGTCGCGGAGGCCACCCACTTCAGCTCCGCGTTCGTCGGCACCGCGTGCAGCGGCGACTGCTGCGGCCAGGCCAACGGTGATCTCGACGTGCTCCTCATGGTCGACAACTCCAACTCGATGAGCGAGGAGCAAGCGTCCCTCGCCGCGCAGATCCCGCGGCTCGCGCGGGTGCTCGCGACCGGCGACCTCGAGGACGACGGCATCCAGGACTTCCCCGCGCTCCACAGCGTGCGCATCGGCACCGTCACGAGCGACATGGGCGTCGGGGGGCACACCGTGCCGACCTGCGTGAACGGCGACTTCGGCGACGACGGCATCCTGCGCACCCAGGGCAACACCGCCTCCCCCGAGTGCGACGCGAGCTACCCGAGCTTCGCCGAGCTGAGCGCCGATGACCCGAGCGGCGTCGAGGCCTTCGTGCAGCAGGTGGCGTGCGTCGCCAACGTCGGGGTCGGGGGCTGCGGCTTCGAGCAGCAGCTCGAGGCGGTGCTCAAGGCGCTCACGCCCTCGACCTCGCCGATCCGCTTCGTCAGCGACACCACCGGCCACGGCGACGGCGCGAACGGCGCGTTCGTGCGGACCGACTCCATCCTCGCGACCATCCTGCTGACGGACGAGGAGGACTGCTCGGCGGCCGATCCGAACCTCTTCGATCCCTCGAGCCCGACCTACAGCAGCACCGACCTCAACCTGCGCTGCTTCGCCCACCCCGGCGCGGTGCACCCGGTGGCCCGCTTCGGCGACGGCCTGCGCGCGCTCCGCGCCAACCCCAGCGACGTGATCTTCGCGGCGATCGCCGGCGTGCCGACCGACCTGGTCAGCGACCCGAGCGCGCTCGACTACGCCGCGATCCTGAGCGATCCGCGGATGACCGAGACCCCCGATCCGATCATGCCCAACCGGCTCGTGCCCTCGTGCAACGTGCCCGAGCGCGGCGTCGCGTTCCCGCCTCGCCGCATCGTCGAGGTCGCGGAGAGCTTCGGCGCCAACGGCGTGGTCCAGTCGATCTGCCAGGAGGACTTCACGCCGGTGGTCGACGCGATCCTCCAGCGCGTCGCGGCCCGCGTCAGCGGCTCCTGCGAGTAGCCGAGCCGCACGCGCGAAGCCTGCGAGAGGCGCCGGAGCGAGCCGCTCCGGCGCCTTCGTCGTCTGCGCCGACCGGACGGAAGGGCGCGCAGCTCGGCCGCGCGCTCGCGAAGCGCGCGCCAAACAAACTCAGAGCAGCTCGGCGAGGAGCGGGACGAGCTCGGCGCGGAAGAGCGGATCGATCGCGAGGTCCTGGCGCACCTCGAGCTCGATCGCGCGGCGGCGGTGGCGCTCCGCGTGGCGCTCGCCGACGTACATGAGGCCCTCCTTGCCGGAGTAGGGCTCGTTCAGGCCCACGCGGTGGCCGCGCGCGGCGAGGCCCGCGGCGAGCTCTTCGGCGAGCGCCTCCTCGTGATCGAAGAGGACGCCGATCTCCACCTGGCGGCGCAAGCCCTCGTAGAGGGGGGTGAAGGTGTGGATCGCGAGCAGGATCGGCGCGCTCGTCTGGCCGAGCTCGCGATCGACCGCCTCGTGGAACGGCCGCCAGAGTCGGTCCATGCGCTTCATGCGCTCCACGTCGTCGAGGAGGTGGGTGTTGAGCTCGACCGGGTGGCCCTCGGCGTGGGTGCGGAAGAGCGTGCTCGCGCTCTCGTCCCGGTTGGGATCGACGAGGAGGCGCGTGAAGCGCGAGAGCACCGCGGGGGCGGAGAGGCCCGCGGCGAGGGCGTGCGTCATCTCCCGCGCGCCCATGTCGTACGCCCAGTGGGTGTCGATGAGCCGCCGATCGAGGTCGGGCCAGCGCCAGCCGGTCGGCATGCGCTGGGTCGCGTGCTCGCAGGTGAGGAACACCTTCGCGTCCGCGTCGCCGCCGCGCACCTCGACCGCGTCGGTGAGCTGCCTCAGGTTGGTCACGGGGCCGCCTCGCTCCTCGCGACCTCGCAGCGCTGGTGGTAGGCGGCGCCGAGGGGGTCGAGCCCCGGGCCGCCCGTGGGGTGCGCCACCAAGTAGTCGAGGATGGCGCGCTCGCCGGCCTCGGTGGCGACGTAGGCCGCCTCGAACTCGTAGCGATGTCCGGTGACGCCGAGCGCGCGACGCAGGCGCACCTCGAGCGCATAGGCGCGCGCCTCGGCGGCGAGCGCGCCGCGCACGACCTCGTCGCAGCGAGCGTCGGCGGAGACCTCGGCGGGGAACGGCGATCCGTGGACCACGTGATGGAGCAAGTGCCCCGCGCGCGCCGCCGCGTCGGCCTCCTCGGCGCGCGCATCGAGGAGCAGCAGGCGACCGTCGCTCAGCACCGGCACCTCGATCGTGCCGAAGCAGAAGCGCACCTCGGTCGAGCCGAGCGCGTCGAGGAGCGCGCGGCCCTCGCCGGTCGAGAGGAGCAAGCGGCGCAGCCGCTCACTCTGCCCGAGGTGCTCCACGAACTCGTACGGGCAGGGCGGCGCAGGGCCGCGCGCCACGGCCTCGTCGCTCGACGAGCTCGACGAGGACGCGAGCGCCGCGATCACGAAGGCCCCGAGGACCGGGATCGCGATCGCCGCCGCGAGCCGGAGAACGCTGCCGCGTGTTCGAGGCACGCAGGCGAGCGTAGCAAGCCGAGGCCGCGTTGGCCGGCGGCTCGCTGCCCTGCATTCGCGCGCGCGGCCGAGCGGAGCGACCTCGCGTCTAGCCAGCGCCTCCTGTCCCCGGTGTCCAGTACGCGGGGAACCGCTCCGCTCGGCGTTCCCCGAGCGCCGCGACAGCCTCTCGTCGTCGGAGCTGGTCTGGCGGGGCTGAACCGCTCGGAACAGCCCCGCCGCCGGCTCAAAGACGGTCGCAAAATCTCCCGTCGCCCCGCGGCCGATCCGGGCCCGTCCGCGGCGTTGGCGCTCCTCGACGTACTTTCGTACGTCTCGTCGCGCCGCCTTGCGGCCGGACCC
>JAEZBP010000175.1 GCA_023427125.1 Pseudomonadota bacterium
TCGTGCTCGTGCTCGTGCTCGTGCTCGTGCTCGTTCTCCGTGCTCGTGCTCGTGCTCGTGCTCGTGCTCGTGCTCGTGCTCGTGCCCGTGCCCGTGCCCGTGCCCGTGCCCGTGCCCGTTCTCGTGCTCGCGCTCGCGCTCCGTCGAGAACACCCTCGCACCATCTGAGGAGCGACGATGATCGGGGACCTGACGATCGAGATCCTGAAGCAGATCCGCGACGAGCTCGTGACGGTCGGCGATCGCATCGACGCGGTGCGCGCCGAGCACGGCGCGCGCCTCGACGAGACGAACGTGCGGGTCGCCGCGATGGAGACGACGCTGCTCGATCTCGCGGAGCCGCAGCGCTTCGTGGTGCGGGCCCTCGCCACGCGCGATCGCAAGCTCGAGAACGACGTCGACGAGCCGCGCGCCCGCGTGGACAAGGATCGAGGAGCGCATCGCCGGCTGATCCGCTCACGGTGGGAGCGCGAGGGTGGTGCGGCCATCCTGGATCTCGCGCACGAGCGCTTCGATCGTCTCCGGCGGCGGCTCGGCGCCGGTGGTCAGGTCCACGCGCACCGGACACGCGCGGCGCACCTGCACGACGCCCAAAGTTCGCGTCGAGACCGGGACGGCGGCGTACGCCTGGACGAACAGCTCCTGGTAGCCGGCGGCGCGCGCGCGCTCGAGGAACGGCGCGGCAGCGCCGAGGGGCGTGTCGGGATCCGCCCAGAGGACGATCGCGCCGAGGAATGGGTCCCGCGGATGCAGCATCGCCCAATTGCGGCGCAGGATCTCGAGATCGGTGGCGAGCCGATCGGGGTCGCTCATGAGGCGCGAGTCGAGCGTGACCCGGCCGTCGTCATCTACTCGTAGGACGGGAGCGATCTGCAGGTCGGTGCAGGACGAGAGGCGGATCCCCGCGATGGGCTCGAGGCGGTGCTCGCCGGGCCGCCGTGGCGTGGAGAGCTGCGCCGGGTGCTGCCGGTCCCAGGCGTGATCGCGGGTCGCCGCGAACGCCGCGACGCCGGCGACGCAGACCAGCAGCGAGAGACCGAGGCCGGCGTTGGTGAACATCGCCCGCCCTTCGGGGGCGCGTCGGTAGAGCGCGACCGCCGCGGCGATCACACCGATCGCGGCCGTGACCCAGGCGCCCCTCGCGAGGGTGTCATCGAGCGTGGCGATCTCCTCTCGCAGCTCTCCCACCTCGTAGTTCGCGCTGGCCGCGAGCTCGGCGGCGAAGCCCCACACGTATGCACAGGCCGTGAGCGGCCGCAGTGGCCGAGAGTGTCGCGCCCGCGGCCAGCCACTCGAGCGCCCCCTCTCGGGCGGCGCGAACGAGCGCCCAGCCGCTGACCGGCACGAGGATCATCGCGAGCGAGGTCGCCACGAGCAGCCACCCGAGCTCCGCCGCCAGATCCTCGAAGCGAAGATCCTGGTCGGCGATCACCGCGCGGAGCCGAGCCTCCCGCCCGGCCCACGCGAGCTTGCCGGCCGCGCCGAGCACCGCCGGCACGAGCACGAGCGGCCCCAGCGTGAGCGCGATGCGCAGGCGCGAAGGCTCGCCGCGCCTGCGCGAGAGGCCGATGTGAGCACCCACGCTGGCGAGCAGGGCCGCGGCCGTCGCCGCGAGGACCAGCTGCCCTGCCGGCGACCCGGTGAGATCGTGATCGCGGAAGAGCCAGTCGAGGAAGCGGATCACGACACCCACGTGAGCAGGACGAAGGTCGAGTAGCCGAGCCAGTCGAGGGCGGCGATCGCGCCGAGGGTCAGGCCCGTGACCAAGAGCACCACCGCCGCGACGTCACGCCACATGCCCGGACGACAGCGGGCGCTCTCCTCGGTTCCCGGCGACATGATAGAGATCTTGCCCCTAAAGAAGGGCGCCAGGTACGCTGCGGAGCCCGCGAAGCTTCACCCGCGTGGCGCATTTCGACGATGGAATTTCTCAGCAAGCTCCAGAAGAGCCGCACCTTGTGGCCAGGGCTCTTCCTGGCGGTCGTCGCCGTCGGCGTCGCGCTGGTGCTCGGCCCCCAGATCGCGAGCGTCTACCACGGTCTGGGCGCGCTGATCGCCGGCATCGGCGCCCTCCTCGGCGGGCTCGTGGTCGCGATCGGGATGGAGAGCGGCGCCCCCGACAGCCTCCTCGACGCCATGCGCGAGGCCGCGGGCGGGCGGCTCCTGCCGCGCCCGGCCGAGCTGCCGCACCCGATGAACCGGCTCTGGGACGAGCTCGGCGAGGTCGCGTCCAAGGTGCAGCGCGCCGCGCAGCAGGACGAGCAGGCCCGCGCTCGGGAGAGCGAGCTGCGGCGCAGCGTCGACCGGCTCGACGAGGAGGCCTCGCGCCTGCGCGTGGAGCTCGAGGAGTCGCGGCGCGGCGGCGTCGAGCGGCCGGACACGAGCGATCTGCGCCGGCGCCTCAGCGACTCCGAGGAGGAGCGCAACGAGGTCGTCCGCAAGCTGCGCGAGGCCGCAGAGGCGCGCGAAGAGGCGGAGAAGAAGGCCCGCGAGGCCGGCGGCGAGCTCGAGCGGCTCGCGCGGCGCATCAACGAGAACCGCTCGCACATCCAGGACGCCGAGCGGGTCATCGCCGATCACGTCGACAAGCTCTCCGCGGGCTTCGGCGAGCAGATGGCCGCCGTCGAGCAGACCATCTCCTCGATGCAGGAGATCAGCGCGGCGCTCCACCAGATCGCCCAGCACGTCGAGGCCCTCGCGTCGAACGCCGAGGAGAGCTCGAGCTCGATCCTCGAGATGACCGCGACCAACGACGAGGTCGCCGAGAACATGGCGAACCTCGCGAACAGCGTGCGCGAGACGGTCAGCTCGATCGAGGAGATGACCTACTCGATCAAGGAGGTCGCCCGCAACGTCGACGCCCTCTCGCTCACCGCCGAGGAGACGTCGTCCTCGATGAACGAGATGGACGTCTCGATCGATCAGGTGCAGTCGAACGCGAACGAGACGGCGCGCCTCTCCGAGGAGGTCGCGGTGGACGCCGAGCGGGGCGCCGACGCGATCCTCAAGACGATCGACGAGATCAACCGCATCAAGGAGACGAGCTCCGAGGCGGTGCAGGTCATCGGCAACCTCGGCAGCCGCATCGAGGCGATCGGCGACATCCTCAACGTCATCGACGACGTGGCCGAGCAGACGAACCTGCTCGCCCTGAACGCGGCGATCATCGCGGCGCAGGCCGGCGAGCACGGCAAGGGCTTCGCGGTCGTCGCCGACGAGATCAAGGATCTGGCCGAGCGCGCCGGCGCCTCGACCAAGGAGATCGCCGAGCTCATCAAGACGATCCAGGCGGAGTCGAAGAAGGGCATCGCCGCCGTGCAGCTCGGCGCGGCGACGGTCGATCGCGGCGTCGAGGTCAGCGCCGAGGCGGAGCGCGCGCTCAAGAAGATCCTCACCAGCTCGCAGAAGTCGACGAGCATGGTGCGCGCGATCGCCCGGGCCACGGTCGAGCAGGCCAAGGGCAGCAAGCAGGTGACCGACGCGATCGGGCGCATCGCCGAGACGGTGCAGCAGATCGCCGCGGCCACCGCCGAGCAGGCGCGCGGCTCCGAGCTCATCATGAAGAGCGCGGAGAAGATGCGGCTGATCACCCAGCACGTGGAGCGCTCGAGCCAGGAGCAGGCGCGCGGCGGCCGGCAGATCAGCCAGTCGATCGAGAACATCAGCGGGATGGTCAACGAGCTGCACCAGTCCCAGCGCGCGCAGGCTCGCGGGTCGGAGCAGACCCTCACCGCGGCGCGGCGGATCCACGAGCTCACCCGCGCCTACGAGGCGCACCTGCGCGAGCTGACCCGCGCCGCCGAGCGCCTGCGCGCGGTCGCCAGAGATTAGCTGGTGCGCGCTGTTGGCTCGGCGCGCGCCTTCGTTGGCTCGGTGCTCACGTCGGGCCAGCCGCCCGGACCCGCGGCGTGAGGGGCTCCGCCGCGTCGATCAGGAAGCGCGTGCGCTCGCCGAGCGCGAGCACGCGGCGGTCCCCGATGCAGACGAAGCGATCGCGCGCTCGCGAGACCGCGACGTTCAGGAGGTTGGGGCGCGCGTTGAGGAAGGACAGCGAGCGAGCGCGCGTGGCCACGGTCGTGAAGAGCACGACGCTGCGCTCGCCGCCCTGAAAGCGGTGGACCGTGCCGAGCGCGAGGCCTCCTCTGCTTGTGCCCAGCGGCTCCAGCTCGGCCAGCTCGAGGCTCGGCTCGAGCGGAATGCCGCGCTCGATGACGCCGCGACGCAGGCGCTCGAGCTGCGCGCGGTAGGGCGTGATCACCGCGATGTCGGAGGGGCCTCGGCCCGAGGCGAGGAGCCGATCGAGGAGCGCCAGGGTCTCACGGAGCTCCGGCTCGTTGTACCAGCTGCCGAAGTGAGGCTCCTGGGCGCCGCGCACGTCGATCGAGGCCACCGGGTGCGGCAGGAGGCCGCCCTCGAGCGGGTGCGGCGTGTGGACCTCGAGCCCGTAGCCGCAGAGCGCGTCGGAGATGGCGATGATGGCCGGGTGACAGCGGAAGTGATCGAGGAGCGCGTGGCGCTCGGGCACCGCCCGCTCGGCCAGCGACTGCACCGAGGCGACGCTCTCGCGATGCGTGCGGTACGGCGCGAGCTTCTCCGGTGCGAGCGCGATCCGCTTCGAGCGGATCAGGCGCTCGTCGTCCTCGGCGCCGAGCTCGATCACGGGCGTGAGCTGGTGGACGTCGCCCACGATGAGCGCGCTCTCGCTGCGCATGAGCGCGGAGACGGCGTGTGCGGGGTGGCACTGGCCGGCTTCGTCGATGACGATGCGCGCGATGCTCTCGGCCTCCGGCGACAGGCAGTTGCCGAGCGAGAGCAGCGTCGAGCCCCAGACGCCGAAGAGCTGACACAGGCGCGCCGCCGCGTCTGGATCGTGGCGAAAGAGGGGCCTCAGCGAGCGCTCCTCGGTGATGAAGCGGAGCGCGGTCTCGAGCGCCGCGCCGAGCTCGGCCGCCCGCGCGCGTGCCCAGGCCTCACGAGCCTGCACCGCGGCATCGAAGAGCGCGCGCGCGCTCTGCTCGTGCTCGTCCCATCGGACCTCCGCCGGCGGAGCCTCGGCGCCCAGCCGTGCCAGGCGCTTGCGGAGCTTGCGCTCCTTCTTCGCGCGTCGGGCTGCGGCGAGGTGCTGCTCGAGCGCGCTCGAGAGCTCGCCCACCCGCGTCCGTGCGAGCTCGGCGGCCTCCTCCCACGCCTCGGTGAGCGCGACCACGTCGAGCGAGGTCGTCTCGGGCGGGAGCGGCCATTCGAGCTCGAGCTTCGCGCCGGACACCCGCTCGAAAGCGCTCAGCGCGGGCTCGACCGTCTGCGCGTAGTAGCCCGTCAGCGCAGCCAGGCGCACGGCGTTGGGCTTGGGCTCGCACATCTTACTGAGCGCGGCGGCGCGCTCGTCGAGCTTCTTCAGGGCGGCCACGAGCGTCGTCGCCCGGTCGGGCGTGAGGCCTGCGCAGCGCTCGTCGATCGCGGGCGCCGCGTCGAGCCTGGCGAGAGAGGCCTCCAACCGAGCGCGCTCGTCGGCTCGCGCGCGGTGCTCGCGCTGCGGCGCGAGGATGGCGTCGACGCTGGCGCGGCGCTCGGAGAAGCGCGCCATGGCCTCCTCGAGCGCTCGCTGGTGGACGGAGGCGGGCTCTGCCTTCGCGCTCTCGAGCCAGGCCAACGTCCGGCGGAGCTGGGCGGCGAGGGTGACGCTCGTGACCTGTCGGTTCCCGACCCGCAGCGCGAGCGGCAAGCCCTCGGCGCGATCGAGCGGCTCGATCACGTTGTCGACCGCGCGGTTGTTGCTGCTCGTGACGACGAAGAGGTCCCCGCCCATCCGCTTTCGATCCACGAGGGCGTCGACCTGCCGGACCAGCGCCTCGGCGCAGAGGTGGAGGATCAGCGTGGTCTTGCCGGTGCCGGGCGGGCCTTGCACCGCGGTCAGCGTGGAGCTCCAGAAGGCATCGGCCGCGCGTCGCTGGCGCGCGGTGAGCGCAGGGCCAGCGCCGAGCGCGCGCTGCGGAGGTCCACCCGGGGCGACCCGCGCCGCTCGACCTGTCAGATAGCTGTCGAGGCAGCTGCCCTCCTTCGAAGCGGTGCTCCCCTCGATGAGCGCGGTGAGCTCGCGCTGGAGGTGCCAGGTGGTCTTGGCGCGCGTCGCATCCAACACGATGGCGACCGGGTAGACCTTCGCGCGCGTGGGCGCGCGAGAGAGCAGCCCGTGCGTCGCTCGCCGCAGGCGCTCGAGCGCGCCCTCGATCGTCCGCGGCGCGGAGACTCGCGCCTCCGGGCTCGCGGTCCTCTCGAGCGTCTCGGCCACGAGCGCGAGCATGTCGAGCGCGCTCAGCGTCTCGCGCTCCCGGAGCGCGTCGAAGAGCGCGTCGATGTCCTCGGCCGTGACCCCGAGCGGGCTCGCGAGGAGGCGGGGGTCGAGGAAGAAGGGCCATGAGTCGGCCGCTGCTCGGGATACGCGCGCCTCGGTCGGCGCCGCGGGATACCTCCCGTCCCGCCGCTCGGGGTACGTCGGCGGCTCGAACGCCTCACCCTCGGCGAAGAAGCGGACGCGCGCCTCGGCGCGCAGGAGCCCTGCGAGCTCGCCGCGCGGCAGGTGCACCACCGGGAAGCAGACGAGGTGCGTGAGCTCGTCGTCGTCTCCGCGGCGGTATCGCATGTGGAGCCAGTCCTCGAAGAACGCGGAGAGCTCCCCGTCGAGCGGGCGCGCCACGACGCCGTCTCCGGCGAGCATCTGCGCCGTCGCGCCGTCGAGCGGCAGCTTGAAGTAGACCTGCCCGGGCGACGGCACGTCGAGGCGCGGTGGCGCGTCGGCGCGGTTGGCGCGCCGGGCCAGCGGGCGCAGCGAGAGCGCCTCCTCCAGTCGCAACGACGCGAGCCAGTAGCGCAGGACCTCGCGGGCCTGCTCTCGTGAGAGCGGTGGAGTCCGCATGAGCAGTCGCCAGCGGTGGAGAGATAGCCCATCGGCGTGGCGTCGCGCCCGTCCCCTCGAGTGTGTCGCCCCCGCTCATCCGGAGTGGACCAAGGTGCCCCGCTCGGCGTCGAGAGAATGCGGCCTCCAAGCTCCGGGTCCGCGAGGTGGCGTGCCACTGTTCGCCCCGGGAGCGCGTGCTACAACGCAGCGCGGTCGGAGCGAATGTTCGGCATCGGCTTCAGCGAGCTCCTCATCATCGGCGTCATCCTGATCGTCGCCGTCGGGCCCAAGCGCATGCCGGGCATGCTCAAGGCGGTCCTCCGGGCCTATCAGGAGTTCCGCCGCGCGACCCGCGAGCTCCGCGCCAGCACCGGCATCGACGAGCTCTTGCAGGACGAGGACCTCAAGTCCCTGCGCAAGCCCCTCCAGGTGCCGCCGCCGAAGAAGCCGGCCCCCGCCAAGCGGACGCTGAGCGCGGCCGAGCGAGAGCGGGAGGCCCCGAGCGCCGGCGTCGACATCGTCGAGGCCCGCGAGGCCGAGCGGCGCGTGAGCGCCGAGGAGGCCGAGCGCGTCCGCGCGGCGAAGATCGCGGCGACGCCGCGCGAGGAGGACGACGAGGAGGGCGAGCGCATCCGGGCGGCGAAGATCGCGGCGATGCCGCGTGAGGAGGACGACGCCGAGGGCGAGCGCATCCGCGCGGCGAAGATCGCGGCGGCCGAGGCCCACGGCGAGGAGTGAAGGGCGCCATGGCCGAGCCCAAGCACGCCGAGCGCGAGGACGACGACGCGGACCAGCGCCCCGAGGACGACGTCGAGATGACGTTCTTCGAGCACCTCGGAGAGCTGCGGACGCGGCTCATCCGCGCGCTCCTCGCCATGGTGCCGGGCCTCGTGATCGGCTGGTGCTTCCACGAGGAGCTGATGGGGCTCCTCCTGCGCCCCTTCCTCAGCGCCACGACCCAGATGGACATGGCGCCGGAGCTGGTGTTCACCGATCCGACGGACGCGTTCTTCTGGTACCTGGTCGTCGCGATGATCGCCGCGCTGCTCTTCGCGCTCCCGGTCATCTTCTGGCAGCTCTGGGGCTTCATCTCGCCGGGCCTCTACCGGCGCGAGAAGCGCATGGCGTTCCCCTTCGTCTTCGCCTCGACCGCGCTCTTCGCGGCCGGCGTGTACTTCTGCTACGCGGTCGTCCTCGAGCCGACCTTCATGCTCTTCTTCTCGTTCGCCGGAGAGGTCGGCGACAGCGGCGTCGCGTTCGAGTCGCTGACCGCGATCGATCGCTACCTCGCGCTCGCCACGCGCCTGCTCGTCGCGTTCGGCGTGACCTTCGAGGTGCCGGTCGTCGTCACGTTCCTCGCGCTCGTCGGGCTCGTGAACTGGAAGCAGCTCATCAAGTTCGGTCGGTGGTGGCTCGTGATCTCGTCGATCGTCGCGGCCGTCCTCACCCCGCCCGACATGGCGACGATGCTCTTCATGATGGTGCCGCTCAACGCGCTCTACTGGCTCGGCGTCGTGCTCGCCGCGATCGTCGGCCCGAAGCCACCGCCCAAGAGCGGCGTCACGACCGACGGCTACGAGCGCTGAGGAGCGCGGCTCCCTCCACCTGTTAGAGCGGCGCGTCGAGGTCCGCGAGCGACTTGCGAAACGGCGTCTGCATCCAGTTCTTCAGGATGTCCTCGGGGTCGTCGAAGACCTCGATCGCTCCGTCGAGCGCGTCGTCGTTCCAGCCGCCGCAGCGCAGCGCGATCACCGCGACGCCGGCCTTCCTCCCGGCCGCGATGTCGTAGGGCGTGTCGCCGATCAAGACGGCGTGATCCGCGTTGACGCCGACCTTGCGGAGCGCGGCGCGCACCACGTCGGGCTCGGGCTTCGCGAGCTCGACGTCGTCGCCGCTCACCGTCTCGAGCTCGCCGGCGCCCGCGATCGTGAGGAGCGGCCGCGCGTTCTCCTCCGCGGCGCTCGTCGCCGCGATCAGCCCGAACCCGCGCGCGCGGAGCTTCTCGATCAGCGCCTCTGCGCCCGGCTGCGGCCGCACCTCACGGAGGTAGCGCTCGCGAAAGATCGCGTCGCGCCGATCGCGGATCGCCTTGCTGCGCGAGCTCGCCGGCGCGATCCCGCTGACCTCCTCGAGCAGCAGCTCGCCGCCCATGCCGATCAGCCGGCGCAGCTCCGGCAAGCGCGCCTCGATCCCGCTCTCGTCGAGCGCGTCCTTCCACGCTTTGGCGTGAGCGTCGTTGGAGTCGACCAAGGTTCCGTCGATGTCGAGGAGCACCGCGTCGACGCGCAGCCGCTCGGCGGGCGCCGTCCGGATCGTGTTGCCGCTCAAGGTCATGGCGCCCGAGCGCTGCACCCGGCGTTCCATCCCCCGGCGCCGGCAACACCCCGCGCGCGTCCGTGCCCAGGCGACACGGATGAGCGAACCCGCTCAGCGCTCCTCGTAAGGGGGATACTGCGGCACGTCGTCGGGGATCGGCCAAGAGTCGCCCCAGAGGCTCATGCCGCCGTCGATGATCATCGTCTGCCCGGTGATGAAGTCGGCGTAGGCGCTCGCGAGGTAGACCACGAGGTGGCTGACCTCCTCGGCGCTGCCGAGCCGCTTGAGCGGCGTCGCGTTGCGCGAGTTGGTGAGGAGCTCCGGCGGGTACTGCGCCGTGCCGCTCGTCTTGATCACGCCGGGCGCGACCGCGTTGACGCGGATCCCGAACTGCGCCCACTCGACGGCGAGCGACTTCGTCAGGTTCTCGACGCCCGCTCGCGCCGCGCCGGTGTGAGCCATCCCCGGGAAGCCGCGGACCATCTGCGCGATGACGTTCACGATGCGCCCGCGCTTCTGCGGGATGAAGAGCGCGTTCGCGACCGCGTGCGTGAAGTTCCAGGTGCCGAGGAGGTTGTTCCGCACGACCGCCTCGAAGCCGCGCGGGCTGATGTGCTGGGCCGGCGAGGGGAACTGCCCGCCCGCGTTGTTGATCAGCACGTCGGCGCCGCCGAAGGCTCCCTTCACGTCTGCGACGAAGGCGCCGATCGAGGCGGGGTCACGGATGTCGGCGACGCCGCGATGGACCGCGATGCCCTCCGCCGTGAGCGAGGCCGCGGCCTCCTCGAGCGGCTCGGCCCTCCGCCCGCAGATCGCCACGCGCGCCCCGAGCCGCCCGAGCTCGCGCGCGACCGCGAGGCCGATCCCCGTGCCGCCGCCGGTCACGATCGCCGTCTGTCCCTCGAACAGGCCCGGTGCGAAGAGCTGCTTCACGGGAGCCGATATACCACGGCGGCCGCGCATACCACGGCCGCCGTGGACACCACGGCGCCGATCTCGCATGGTGCCGCGAGCGCATGAGCCGCGAGCGCATCGACGCATGGGGGGGCTTCGCGCCATGACGCCGCCGGCGATCGTGCGCCATCACGCGCTGCTCCGGACCTCGTGGCAGATCTTGAGGCGCCATCCGATCGTGAGCGCGGCGCTCGGCTTCGCGGTGGTGCTCTCGCTCGCGTCGACCGTCTTCGGCATCGGCGTGCTCGTCACGCCGTGGTTCGTCTGCGAGATCTTCGCGCTGCAGCTCGCGATCCTCACCGAGCAGCCCACGGTGCGGAGCGGCGCGTGGGTGCGCGCCGGGCTGCTCGCGCTCTTCATGGTCGGCATGGTCGCGGTGGCCACCTGGCTCGCGGTGCTCGCGGTCGGCCCCGACGTCTCGACCGCCGACAGCGCGGCCGGCCCGCTCCCGTGGCCGGACGCGCTCGAGCGGGCCGGGCTCATCGCGGCGGTGACGGCGCTGACCGTCGGGTTCATCGCGCCCTTCTCGTATGCGCCGCTGATCCTGATCGAGCGCGGCGGCCGCATCGGCGAGGCGGTCCTCGAGAGCGCGTGGCTCGTGCGCCGCGGCGGGCTCGTCCGCCACTGGGCGCTCGCCTTCCTCACGCACCTCTTGCCGCTCGCCCCGGCGATCGTGCTCGCGGTCGCCGTGGCGCGCACGTTCGAGCGCGCCGCCACGCCGGTCGGAGTGCTGCTCGCGCTGCCCTTGCTTCCGCTGAGCATCCCGCTCGGCCAGGGT
>JAEZBP010000193.1 GCA_023427125.1 Pseudomonadota bacterium
CCATATGGCGCAGGTCAGGAAGAAAAAGGCCGCGGCGCCTGCCACGAAGGCGGGGGCTGCAAATCCAAAGAAGGTCGCGAAAGCGGCTCCGGGGAAGGACGTGCTCGATCCGTCGCGCGAGTGGTCGCTCGACGAGGTGGAGCCGCATCTACCGCCGGTGCCGCGAGAGGAGGTGGAGCTGCTGAAAGAGATGCTGCTCGGGGCGCACACCGAGCAGGACTTCGTCGCGTGGGGTGCGCAGTTTCGTACGGTGGACATCCTCGGCGCCGCGCCCCCGTTCCTCGTGGGCTGCCTCGGTGTCCTCGCAAAGCTGGGCGCGCCGCCTCCGGGGCTCTCGCTCGGCTACTTCCCGCTGCTCCTCGAGGAGTCGCGTGAGCTCCACCGCATGAACACCCGCTTCGAGCATGAGCGCACCGAGGTCACGACGACGATCTCGGGCCGACGCGCGCAGCTCAAGACCGCGAACAGCCGCGCCCTCGACGCGCGCCGCAACCTCGCTCAAACGCTCCTGCGGAGCGTCGTCCCCGCCGACTCCAAGCACCGCGCGGAGCTCGAGCGCGCCATCCAAGGCACCGACAGCTTCGCCGGGACGGTCGCGAGCGTGCGCACCGTCGCTCGCATCGCCTCCGAGCTGCGCCAGGACCAGAAGGTCGCGCGCGCCCTCGACAGCTTTCAGTACGACGACGCGTACATCGCCGGCCTCTCCGGGTTGGCCGACAAGGTCGACGAGCTCTCGCAGCTCGCGCCCGGACTCACGCCGCCGCAGCTCACGAGCCAGGTCGCGCTCGATCAGCAGGACGGAATCGTCTGCGCGATCCTGCGCGCGGTGTGGGTGCCGCTCCGCGACGCGAAGACGAGCGGCGCCGCCCTCCGGCTGCCTCCGGTCGGGGCCCTCGAGCGGCTGTTCGTCAGCCGGCCGCGGGCCAACGCCCCCGAGGAAGAGGTAGAGGTAGCGCCGCAGCCGCAGCCGGCCTCCGACGGCTGATCGCCCTCGCTCTCGAGAGAGGAGCCCGCCGCGCACCCGCACGGCGGGCTCCGCTCGTCTCCGGCCACGCGCCAACCTGCGGAGGTCTCTCCACGAGAGGTCGGGGCGCGCCGAGCTCGCTCCTTCGCTCCCGGGCGCCCTCCCCTCCTCCAGGTCTCGTCCTCTCCCGTCCTTCGCCCTGATCCGCTCGCGATGGGACCCGATGGACCTGCGCTATCCTCGGACGCGATGCGCCGTCCCTCGCTCGCCTCGCTCGCCTTCTCGCTGTCCCTCCTCGCTGGATGCGGATCGCCGCCGCCGCCGATCCCGATCGGGAGCGACGCGGGGCCTCGCGACGCGGGCACCCCGCCGGCCGACGGCGCCGGTGGCGACGCAGCCCTGCCGCCGCCCGCCGAGGCGATCCCGATCACGTGCGTGCTGCCCGGCTTCGGATCGACGCTCGAGCTCGCGCCGGGTGAGCGCGTCGAGATCGTCGCGGCGATCGGCGATCCGAGCGCGATCCGTGAGGCGCGCATCGACGGCGCCGTCGTGATGCCCGACCCGGCCGGGGTGATCCGCGGCGAGGTGAGCGCGCGCTTCGGCATGAACCACGTGCCGATCGAGGTCGACGGGCTCGAGGGCGGCCGGAGCGGGAGCGCGCTCTGCACGTTCCTCGCGGCGCCGCTCTTCCATCCGGCCGGCGATCCGCTCGACGGAACGGTGACGATGCGCCTCGGGCCGAGCGGGCTCGACGACGGCGACGGCGGCGACTTCACGTCGCGCGAGAGCCTCAACGACGTCTTCACCGAGGTGCTCGCCGAGGGCCTGATCGCCCAGACGCTCCACGAGCGCTGGAGGGGGCCCTCCTATCGGCTCAAGGATCTCTCCTGCGATCACACCGACTCGCGACTCCCTCCGCCGCGCTGCGCGCTCTGGACCGAGCTCGACTACATCGAGGCGCCCGACCCGGCGCGCCCCGAGCTCCTCGGCGTCCGCATCAACGGCCTCGAGGAGACCCACCTCACACCGATCGCCGGCGGCCTGCACTTCGTCGGTCGATCGAGGACGGTGACGATCGACGTCGCGATCGACGGCGAGCGGCTCGACGGCGCGCTCGCGCGCGTCCCGCTCTTCCCCGGCGTCTCGGCCGACGGCCGGCGCGGGACGATCACGATCGCGCACGTCCGGATCGAGGGCGACGTGGACCTGCGGCTCGACGGCGCGGGCCTGCTCGAGGCGCAGTTCCGCCCGGGCGTCGCGGTCGAGACCGGCGCGGTCACCGCCTCGTTCGCCGGGCTGCCCGATCCGGTCCTCGACGAGACGATCTTCGGCGAGGCGATCACGCTCTCGCGCGCGCAGCTCGAAGACGCGATCGCGCTCTCGATCAGCGGCGCCGACGGAGACGCGCTGCGCGCGAGCATCGGCGCGTTCGTCACGAGCGAGCTCTCGACCATCATGCAGCGGCTCTGCTCGAGCATCGGGGTGCGCACCCTCGGGCCGAGCGTGAGCCTCCCCCGCCTCGACGGGAGCGGCACCTTCGACCTCGGGTTCGCGAGCCGCTTCGTGGGCGTGGACGCGAGCGCCGAGGGCCTGACCTTCGAGCTCGGCACGACCTACGCGCCGCCCTCCGGCGGGCCCGCGTCGCGCGGCGTGCCGCTCTCGAGCCCCGCCGTGGCGAGCGTCAGCGCGAGCACGCTGGCGGTCGGCGATCGCGTCTCGGACGCGGTGATCAACCTCGTGCTGCACGGGCAGTGGCAGGCCGGTGCCTGGAGCGGCATCGTCGCCCCCGACATGATCGTCGCGCCCGACATGATCCGGGTGGAGAGCTCGCTCCCGCCCGTCGCCGCCGCGCGGGCGGACGGCACGATCGAGCTCCAGCTCGGCGGCGTCGTGCTCCACCTCGAGGGCGCGGGCCCCTACGAGGGCGGCGCGCGCGTGGAGCTCGCGGCGAGCGCGGTGGCCACCCTGGCGAGCGGCTCGGGAGAGAACCCGAGCGCGTCGTCGATCGCGATCACCGAGCTCTCGTTCGGCGCGAGCCGCGTGCTGCGCGCCGGCGAGCGCGGCGGCGTCTACGCGTTCCTCGTCGCGTTCACACATCACCTCGCGCGCTACGGGCTCGAGGAGGGCGGCCCCACCCTGCCGGTCCCCTCGCTCATGACCAGCGCGGAGCTCGCCGACTACGGCGTGCCCGCCGGCATCGAGCTCGGCGCGACCGCGCCGGCCCTCACCTCTGGCGCCGGCCACCTCGAGCTCGCCGGCGCATTCGGCGAGCGGCGCTGAGTTGGCT
>JAEZBP010000206.1 GCA_023427125.1 Pseudomonadota bacterium
TCACCCTACACATAGGGTCATTCGGGGTCCGGCGGATGCTCGACCTCCCCTCGGCGAGGCACCACCCCGCAGCCCGACGAAGCGCTCGGAGCCTCGCCGAGCCGTCCGGCGCGCGATCGGATCCACGGCTGAGCCCCAGACCGGCCAGCGCGCGCTCGTCGACCGTCGACGGGCGAACCTTGTTCAGGGTCAGGACGGGTGGGCCGGCGCGTCGGGCCCCGCCGGCTCGGGACCATCGCCTCGCCTCAGGCGGCGGCGCATGCGGAGCGACACCTCGAGCGGGGTCGGGACCACCCAGCCGCGCCACGCGGCGAGCGTGCGCAGCGCGACCGCGGAGGCGACCGCGAGCACCTCGGCGGTGAGCGGGGCCGCGCCGAGGCCGCGCAGCGCGGTCATGTACACGACGCCGGCGAGGAGCGCGGTCACGGCGTAGGGCTGGCCCGGCAGGAGCACGATCGGGGTCTCGCGGCAGAGCACGTCGCGCACGAGCCCGCCGCCGACCGTCGTCACGATGCCGAGGAAGAGCGCGGGCGCGAGCGAGAGGCCGGCCGCCTCCGCGCGCTGGAGGCCCGCCACCGCGAAGAGCCCGAGCGCGAGCGTGTCGATGGCCCACATCGTCCGGCGCAGGCGGGTGGCGAGCGAGCCGAAGAGCGCCCCGATCGGCGCCGCGACCAGCGCGGTCACGAGGAGCGCGGGCGACTGGAGCGCGAGCGCGGGCCCGCGGCCGAGCATCATGTCGCGGATGAGGCCGCCTCCGAGCCCGCTGGCCACGCCGATGGCCTCGACGCCGACGAAGTCGAAGCCACGCCGCCGCGCGTGGAGCGAGCCCGAGATCGCGCCCGCCGCCACCGCCGTGAGCTCGACGTACGGCCGCAGGTGCTCGAGCTCCTCGACGCCCGGATACGCCATCGCTCAGAGGGTCACCCAGCCCAGCGCCAGCGCGACGATCCCCACGACCGCGCCGGCCACGGCCACCAGGAAGATCACGCGCTCTCCGCGGGTGAAGACGCGCTTCTTCTGCTCGGCGCGCGCGAGGACGAAGAGGAGGGTCCCCGGCGTGTAGATCACGAACGAGAGCAGCAGGAACTTCAGGCCGGCCGCGAAGATCAGGAAGACCGTGTACGCCACGGCGACGGCGGCGACGATCAGCTCTCGCCGGTAGCCCGCCGGGCGCTCGTGGTAGGTCTCCCGCGTGACGCCGAGCTTCAGCGCGTACGCCGCCGCGAGCAGGTACGGGATGAGCGAGAGCGAGCTGGCCAGCTTGAGCGAGAACATGAACGCGTCGTCGGAGAAGAGCGTGGTCAGCAAGAAGAGCTGGATCAGCGCGCTGGTCATGATCAGCGCGGGCGCCGGCACGTCCTTCTTGTTCGTGCGGGCGAGGAAGCGCGGCATGTCCTCGCCCTTCGCGGCCGCGAAGAGGACCTCGGCGGCCATCAGAGTCCAGCTCAGGTAGGCGCCGAGCACCGAGACGATCAGGCCGACGCTGATGAACACCGCCCCCCAGGGGCCGACCACCGCCTCCATCACACCCGCCATCGAGGGCTGCCGCAGCTCCGCCAGCTCCGGTCGGAGCAGCGCGCCGTAGGAGAGGATGGTCACCGACGCGAAGAGCGCGAGCACGCTGAGGAAGCCGAGCACCGTCGCCTTGCCGACGTCCTCGCGCTTTCGGGCGTAGCGCGAGTAGACGCTCGCGCCCTCCACGCCGAGGAAGACGAAGACCGTCGCCAGCATCGTCCCCTTGACCTGCTCGAAGAGCGTGCCGGCGTCGCCTCCTTCGCCGCCCCAGAAGTTGGCGGTGAACACGTCGGCCTTCAGGCCGACACCCACGACCACGACGAAGAGGAGGATCGGGACGAGCTTCGCGATCGTGACGATGCGGTTGATCGCGACCGCCTCCTTGATGCCGCGCAGGATCATGAAGTGGAACGCCCAGATCCCGACCGACGAGACCGCCACCGCGACGAGCGTGCTGCCCTCGCCGAAGGCAGGGAAGACCGCGCCGAGCGTCGACTTGATCAGCACCCAGTACGTGACGTTGCCCACGCAGGCCGCCGCCCAGTACCCGAACGCCGAGAGGAAGCCGAGGTAGTCGCCGAAGCCCGCCTTGGCGTAGGCGAAGACTCCCGCGTCGAGCCTGGGCTTGCGGACGGCGAGCGTCTGGAAGACGAAGGCCAGCATCAGCATGCCGAGGCCGGCGACGGCCCAGGCGAGGAGCGCGCCGAAGACGCCCGTCGCCTGCGCGAAGTTGCGGGGCAGCGAGAAGACCCCGGCGCCCACCATGGAGCCCACCACCATGGCGGCGAGGCCCATCAGCGGGACACTCTGCTTCGCGCGAGGCGCGCTCGAGCGCTCGGGGCTGCTCATCGTGACGCCTCCTTCACGCGGGCTCGAAGCCCAGAGGCGGCATCGCCGGCTCGACCTTCGCCTCGGCCGCGGGCTCCGTCGCCACCTCGCTCTTGTCGATCTTCTCGATCTTGAAGCCGGTGAAGCCGTAGAGGACGCTCAGGAGCGGGCTCGCGATGTTGAAGAAGCAGAACGGGAGATAGAGCAGCGTCGGCACGCCGAGGACGGCCGCCATGAACGCGCCGCAGGAGTTCCACGGGACCATCGGCGAGGTCACCGTGCCGCTGTCGGCCGCGAGCCGGGAGAGGTTCGTCGGCGCGAGGCCGCGCTTCTCGAACTCCATCCGGTAGATGCGCGCCGGCAGGACGAGGGCGATGTACTGGTCGCCGGCGATGATGTTCAGGCCCATGCAGGTCCCGAAGACCGTCAGGTAGAGCTTCCCGCGGGTCGTCGCGACGCGGATCACCGGGTCGATCAGGCGCTTGATCAATCCGAACTCCTCGATCAGCGTCCCGAACGTGACCGCGCCGATGATCAGCCAGATGGTGAAGAGCATGCTGTCCATGCCGCCGCGGGTCAGCAGGCCGTCGATGTCGGCGAGGCCGGTCTCGATCTCGAAGCCGGTGGCCATGGCCTGCCACGTGGCCTGGATCCCCGCGAACACGGGGTTGGCCCCCGGATCCCCGACGAAGTTGCGCACGACCTCGGGCTGGGTGAAGGGCGCGAGGAGCCCCGCGAAGAGCGCGGCCGCGATCAGCGCGAGCGAGGGCGGCACCTTGCGGACCGAGAGGACGACCAGGAGGGCCAGCGGGAGCAGGTTCCACGGGGTGATGTTGAAGAACTGGCTCAGCGCGCTCAGCTCGACCTGCGAGTCGAGCGCCTCGGCGCCGGGCTGCGGTCCGAAGAGGCCGATGAGGAAGAACAAGACGAAGGCGATGATGAACGCCGGCACCGACGTCCAGGCCTGGCGCTTGATGTGCTCGTAGACGTCGACCTTGACCATCTGCGCGGTGAGGACCGTCGTCTCCGAGAGCGGGGAGAGCTTGTCGCCGAGGTACGCGCCCGAGATCACCGCGCCGGCCGTGATCGCCGGCGAGACGCCCAGCATGATCGCGATGCCGACGAGGCCGACGCCGATCGTCCCGGAGGTGGTCCAGGAGCTGCCGATCGACATCGCGACCACCCCGCAGATCAGCGCGGAGGCCGCGTAGTACCAGCCGGGCGAGAGGACCGCGATGCCGTAGTAGACGAGGGTCGGGATGGTCCCCGAGAGGCACCAGGTCGCGATCAGCGCGCCGACCGCGAGCAGGATGAAGAGGGCGCTCGTGATCGACGAGAGCGCCCGCTGGCCGGACGTGGTGATGGAGGCCCAGGGGTGCCCGTTCTTGAGGACGACCAGCGACGCGATCATCGCGCACAGCACCAGCGCGACCTGGACGGGGCCGTTGAGCGCGTCGAGCCCGAAGATGGCGAGCGACCCGCCGATCAGCGCCACGAGCGCGATGATCGGGATGAGCGAGTCGAGGAGCGAAGGGTCGCGGATCGGTCGGGACGGTTTCGCGTCGGTGTCAGCCATGGAGATCCCCGTCGGTCAGTGGAGCGTGATGGGTGCCGTGTGCGCGGATCACTTGGCGCTCATGGATCGCGCAGCAGCGGGCAGGTCATGCAGTGGCCGCCGCCTCGCCCCTTGCCGACCTCGAAGCCGTGGATCTCGATCACCTCCACCCCCGCTTCGCGGTACTTCTTGTTGCTGTAGACGTTCTTCGAGTACGCGACGACGACCCCGGGCTCGATCGCCACGAGGTTGTTGCCGCTGTCCCACTGCTCGCGCTCCTGCTGCGCCTCGTCGCCGCCGGTCGTCACGACCCGGAGGTCCTTCTCGGCGATCCCGAGGGCGTCGGCGACGCTCCCGAGGAAGCTCTCCTCGGCCCGCACGT
>JAEZBP010000288.1 GCA_023427125.1 Pseudomonadota bacterium
TCTCGGCGCCGCGGAGTGCAGCCGGGCAGGGCGGCGCGCCATCCCCGCCGGCGGCACGCCGGTCATCGCGCGCAGCTCGCCGACCGATCGCGCGAGCGCCTCGTCGAAGTCGAGCTCGAGCCGGTAGAGCGTCGTGCAGCCCGCCGCGTCGCGGAACGCGCGCAGCGTGCGGAGCGGCGCGATGACGAGCCCCGTCGCCGCCGCCATCCCGTTGTACACGTAGGCCGCGAGGCTCGTGCACCCCGCGCGCAGCTCCCACGCGCCGATCTCGGCCTCGCCAACCAGGTCGGTGCCGTAGCCGGTCACGACGTGATGCAGGTCGTGCCAGCGCACGATCGCCTGGCGGCCCTTGGTGTTCGGCAGCGGCACCGTCAGCGGCCCGATCGGGATGTCGACCGTCGGCGCCGTATACGTCGCGGTGCTGAACCCGTTGATCGCCAGGTAGCGCTCGAACGCCTCGCGAACGGTGGTCATCGGTGGTCTCCCGTGCGACGCGGAGCTTGGGACCGGAAGCGAGCGTCGACCACCCCAGCGCCGTGACGAGCGGCTACCCTCGACCTGGGTGTTCGAGCGACACTCGCTCGGAGTGCTCATGAATCTTCGCTGTGCACACCTGCTCGCGCTGAACGCCGTGCTCGCGAGCGCGTGCGGAGCCCCGAACGCGAGACCTTCGGTCGTCGCGGCGCCGCTCGATGAGGCGGAGGTCGCTGCCCCGCTCGTCGCTGCCCCGCTCGTCGCTGAGCCCGACGCGGCCCTCGCCGCCGCGACGCGCCTCTTGCGGCGCCGCGCCCTCGTCGAGCTCCTCGGCATGAGCCTCGAGGCCCGAGAGGAGGCGATCTTCGGCGCGCTCTACAACGAGCTCGACCACCCGAAGCCGCGGGCCCTGGCGCAGGAGGCGTACACCGCGCGCCTCGCGGTGCGCGCCGAGCGCGTGCGCGACGCCGACCCCTGGCACGTGCGCTGGGGAGCCGAGGGCACCGCCGACCTCGGCGCCGACACCGTCCGCTTCTACATGAACGTCGTCCCCGAGCACGCCGCGGCCCTCGCCGACGAGCTCACCGCCGACCTCGACCGCCGCGCCGTGCGCCGCTACTCGTTCAAGGTCCTCCGCTCGCTCGCGCTCTTCGATGTACCCGTCGCCGCCGTGCTGTACGTCGAGGGCGCGGACCTCGAGGCGGGCCAAGACGCCGCGCTGGCCTTCGCGCGCGCCCACCCCGACGCGCTCTGGCCCGAAGAGCCGCCGTTCACGCGGAGGCTGGCGCCGGGCCTCGCCGTCGCCGACGAGATCGGCGACCGCGGTCCACCGGGAGTCGCGGGCAACAGCTTCGGCGGCGCGATGGCGCACCTCCTCGCGCGCGCGCTCGAGGCCGCCCCCGCCGATCTCGACCCCTCGACGCTCGCCGAGCGCATGCGCGCCGAGCTCGTGACCGCGGGCTTCGACCCCGCGACGCCCTGGCGACGACCGGCCGCGGCTCGCGAAGCCGCACGGCGCTGAGAGCATGGGGACTCGCGCCAAGACCGGCCTGCGCGCCATCGACGGGAACCTGCGGCGCCGGCGCGCTATGACCCCGCGCGTGAAGGACGACGGCAAGCACGAGGGCCCCGCGCGCACCTCGCCGTATCCGGTGAGCCGGCTCGGCGCGAGCATCCGGCTCGTCGACACCGCGCGCGAGATCGAGCAAGCGGACCGGATGCTCGGCGCGGTCGCCGGCGGCAAGCTCGACGTCATCGCGCGGCAGATCCGCGCTCTCCAGCGCGAGGCGCAGGAGATCCTCGAGCGCGCCCAGCGCGACCTCGAGCTGCACCGCGCCGAGTGCGCCTTCCAGAAGCGCCCCGGGGCGACCTACCACCTCTACGAGCGCGGCGACGGCTCGCTCTACTTCTCGATGCTCTCGGTCGAAGAGTGGGGCGGCGCCCCGCCGCACCCGCACCGCGGCAGCTACCGCCTCGAGCTCGACCAGTCCTGGACGCCCGTCGAGACCTGACGTCCGGAGCACTCGAGCGTCCGGAGCGCTCGAGCGTTCGTCGGCGGCTCAATCGAGCCTGACGGAGACCCCGCGCTCCTCGAGCGCGCGGACGCCCGCTTCCGTCACGCGCGTCTCGCTCACGTCGAGCGATCGCAGGCTCGGCAGACGCGCGAGGTGCGCGACGCCTGCGTTGCTTACCCGCGTTCCGCCCAGGGCCAGCTCGTCGAGGCCCGTGAGCTGCGCGACGGACGCGAGCCCGCGGTCGCCGACGCGCGTCTCGCCCAACGACAGCATGCTCAGGCTCGAGAGCCCGACGAGGTGGCGCATCCCGGCGTCGCTCACCTGCGTCTCGTCGAGCATCAGCCGCTCGAGCGCCGGCATCCGGCCGACGTGCACGAGCCCGGCGTCGCCGATCCGTGTGTCCCACAGGATCAGGTTGCGGAGCGCCGGCAGCCCGACGAGGTGCGCAAGCCCCTCGTCGCTTATCGGCGTCTGGTGCAGCGAGAGCTCGGAGAGCGCCGTCAGCCCCGCGAGGTGCGCCAGCCCTGGCCCCTCGACCCGCGTGCGCTCGAGATCGAGCTCCTCGAGCGCGCTCATCGCGCGCAGGTGCGCCAAGCCCTCGTCGCTGATCTGCGTGTGCCCGAGGTTCAGCTCGCGCATGCGGGTGAGCCCCGCGAGGTGGCTCATCCCGGCGTCGGTCACGCGCGCCGTCCACAGCGTCAGCTTCTCGAGGCTCGTGAGCCCCGCGACGTGCGCGAGCCCCGCGTCGGTGATCGCCTGGTTGCCGAGCCCGAGCGAGCGAAGCGCCGTCAGCCCCGCGAGATGCGCGAGCCCCGCGCTCGTCACGCGGGTCGATCCGAGCTCGAGGTGCTCGAGCCCGCTCAGCGCGGCGAGGTGCCGGACGCTGGCGTCGGCGAAGCCGTAGTTCGACATCAGATCGAGCCGGCGCAGGCTCGTGAGCTCGCCGATGCGCCGCATCCCCTCGTCGTCCACGCGGCAGAAGCGCAGGTCGAGCACCGAGAGCTCGCGCAGCCCGGCGAGCGGCTCGAGCGCGCCGGCCTCGATGCGGCTGAGGTCGAGCTGCTCGAGGCTCGTGAGCCCCGCGAGGTGCGCGAGCCCTTGCGTGGTCACGCCCGTGAACGCGAGCGAGAGCACGCGCAGCTCCGAGAGCGCCGCGACCTCGCGCAGCAGCTCGTCATCGAAGGTGGGCGTCCGCTCGACGCTGAGCGCCGTGGGCCGCGCCGCGATCGCGCAGCGCACCGCCTCGGGCGTCGCGTTTTCGCGCAGATCGATCCCGAGCTCCACCGTCGCGGGCAGCGTCCCCGCCTCGCGCATCCGCGCCAGCTCGCACGCGCCCTCGGCGTCGACCCGCACGTTCACCGCGCCCTCGACGTGCTCGATCCAATTCTGGAGCGCGCCCTCGGCCGCCGGACTCATGTAGAGGATGCGATCACCGAGCCACACGGCGCCGTCGCGACGCTCGATGCTCTGTCCCGCCTGCACGTCCGGCATCCAGTAGGTCCACCGCGGCGGCCGATACCAGCTGTGCCGCGCCGGCGCGCTCTCGCTCGGTGCGCTCACCGGAGGCGGCGCCTCGGTCTCGGCCCGTCCGGGCCGGCGCGCTGGAGCGGT
>JAEZBP010000466.1 GCA_023427125.1 Pseudomonadota bacterium
GCCTGCTCGATGAGCGGCGCCTGTGGAGCCATGAAGCCGGGCTGAGCGCCGAAGGTGCTCAGTCCGAAGCTTCATGGCGGAGCCGGCGCCGCGTTCGAGCAGGCCCGCCCGGCCGCCCAGCATGCGCGGCAGCCCGAATCGGAGCGGACTGACGGGAGCCCCGCCTGAAGGCGGGGCCCCGGCCCCGTCGATCAGCACGTGCTCAGCAGCTCTCGGCGAGAGAAGAAGAAGAGGAAGACGAAGAAGAAGAGGAAGGAGGCGATGAAGAGCGCAGCCGCCGAGAGAGCGCGCTGACCCCGAGGCCGAGCGCACACGGAATCACCAAGGCCAGCGCGAGCGCGCCGACGAACACAGCACACGCCGAGAGCACGATCGCGGCGACCACCAGCGCCACCGCGACCAACGCGACCAGCAGGATCGCGCACACGCCGATCACCACCGCGGCGATCGCCAAGAGCAGCAGGATCACGACCGCGATCACCGAGCCGCCGCTCACCGCGAGCACGCCGAGCGTGAGCCGCGCGAAGACGCTGCGCGCAGGAGCGCTCGCTGCCTCGGTCTCGGTCTCCATCCAGCCCTGCTACGTCGCGGGCCACCGGGCTATTTCCCACCCTCGACGGGCCTCCAGGCGTCAGCGGCGTGGCAAAAGGAACCAACTGGGGTCCTCTTGCTGCGATTTTCGTGGTGGAGACACCCTAGAGGGTCCTCGACCGCCGATTTTCGTCACCTCGACACCCCGAGGGGCTGCTCCCAGCTCGACCGGTCGACCCTCACCCACCCTCCAGGGTGTCGGCCGGTGCCGATTTTCGTCACCTCGACACTCCGAGGGCTCCTCGCTCCTCGCCCGGGCGACCTCCGCCCACCCTCCAGGGTGTCGGCCGATGCCGATCTTCGTCACCTCGACACCCCGAGGGCTCCTCTCTCCTCGCCCCGGGCGACCTCCGCCCACCCTCCAGGGTGTCGGCCGATGCCGATTTTTGTCACCGCGACACCCCGAGGGCTCCTCTCTCCTCGCCCGGGCGACCCTCGCCCACCCTCGAGGGTCGCTCAGCGCGCGTCGTTGGCGGGGATCGGGATCGAGGCGAGCGAGCCGTTCGCCTCGAGCCGGTAGCGGAGCGCCGTCAGCTCGCGGGTCAGCGTGATCGGGAGCCGCTCGATGTGCTCCTCGGGCGTGCCGAGGCCGGTGATCACCACCAGCTCCGCCGCCAGATCGCGCAGCTCGTCGCGCTCGTTGCGCCGCACCTCGAAGAGGTACTCGCCTTCTTCGCGCTCGCGGATGCTCGTGGCGTAGATGCCGTGGCTCGCGCCTCCCAGCTCGATGACCTCCCAGCGCTGGTCCTCATCGGTGCTGGGGTAGCGCGCGCGAAGCTCGGGGTGATCGTCGGGGTGGCCCCAGGTGAGCGCGGCGAAGATCGCGGGCGGCTCGCGCAGCGCGCCCGACTCGCGCTCGCGGCGGCGCACCGCGGCCCGATCGGCGCCCTCCTCGAGCTTGAGCCGCGCGAGGCGCACCGTGGTCCAGAGCCGCGCGTAGCCCGCCGCGCCCTCGTCGACGCCCGGATCGGTCGACTCGCTCAGCCGCTGCTCGAGCCGCAGCGCCTCGTCGCTGCGCCCCGCGTCGGCCGCCGCGCGCGCGAGGAGCAAGAGCACCTCGCCGTCGCCCGGGCGCAGCCGGCTGAGCGTGCGGTACTCGCGGTAGGAGTCGTCGGCCCCGCCGTGCGCGCGATAGAGATCGCCCAGGCGCCGGCGCGCCCACGGATCGAGCGGCGTGCGCTCGACCAGCTCGCTGAACACCCGCCGCGCCTCGGGCACGTTCTCCTGCCGCAGCCAGAACTCGCCGACCGCCGTGCGCACCCGCGCGTCGGCCAGCGGATCGGCCCGCAGCTCCCGCGCGAGCCGGCGCGCCTCGGGCAGCTCGTCGACCTGCTCGAGCAACGACAAGAGGCGGATGCGCAGATCCATCTCCTCGGGCACGACCTCGAGCCAGCGCCGCACGAGCCGCAGGCGGAATTGCGGATCGGCGTTGCTCTTCCAGAGGCTCGAGAAGAGCGTCCAGTCGACCGGCACGTCGAGGCCGAGGCCCGCGCGCACCGCCATCACGTCGTCGGGGCTGCGCACGTTGCGCAGGATGATCCGCCGCAGGTAGGCCTCGATCGACTCGTTGCCCGCGAACGCGCGGTAGAGGGCGACCTGGCCGGGCACGCCGCCCACGTGGCCGAGCATCATGTGGAGCAGGGTGCGGCGCGCCCGCCAGTTGCCGAGCTCGCACGCCCGGTTCGCCTCGCGCCACACGCTCAGCCCGCCGCCGACGCCGCCGTTGGCCGCGAGGCGCTCGCGCCAGAGGTTCCTCCGCACCTCGAGCGGCTGCTGCGAGGCGTCGCTGCACTGCCGCCGCGCGCCGAACTCGCGCTCGGGCATCTGGAAGCTCAGCGTGTGCTGCACGGTGATGGTCCCCGCGCCGCCCGAGGCCGGGAAGCGCAGGCCGCGGATCTCGGTCTGCACGCAGCGCTGGACGTCGTCGTCGCCGAGCGTCGAGCGCACGATGTTCACGCCGGTCGGGTTGCCCCGGCCGTCGACCGCCACCTCGACCGTCATCTCGCCCGCCAGATCCGGCCGCACGATCGAGCGC
>JAEZBP010000477.1 GCA_023427125.1 Pseudomonadota bacterium
GGCGTTGTCGGTGTGTCATCAGCTGCGGTAGGCGTGTTTTGGGCATCGGACGAGGACTGATGGCCGCGGTTGACACCCGCGATGAGCTGATCGCTGAGCTTCGAACGCTTTGGAATGGGTTGTATCCGGGAGGGCGGCGCACGCAGGCGAGTGAGTGCGCCTGTTGACCTGCGAACGTCTCACCCAGAGAGGCGGAAATTGCGGGGGAGAATCGGATTCGTGACCCTACTCGTTCTTGCGCTCGCTTCGCCGACGGCACGCGCAGAGGCGGATGCCTTCGCCTTCGACCTCTGGGCACGGCCTTCGCGCGAGATCGGCGTTGCCGACCTTGGCGCCATCTACGATGCGAGCTTCCACCGCGTTGCGTCGCCTCCGCGCGATGCGGCTCGGGTGTGGGTGAGCGGCGAGCGCCGGTCCGGCGCCGGGCTGAGGGTGTTGGACGGACCCATGGAGTTGGCTGCACATCACGGGATCTGGGCCGTGCCGGCGGGGTCGGACCCGATGTCCTTCTCCGTGTATCGGGCCTACGAGATCGAGCGAACGTTCGAGTTGGACGAGCCTCCTCCCGCGGCCCGCTTCCCACGCGGCGGTGGGTGGTACGTCTCGGCGGTCGCGCTCGGGAGGATGGTCGAGGTGCTGTTCCCCGGGCAGCGGCTGGGGACGAGCGACGCCGGGCGCCCTCTCCACCGCGGCGATGCGCGTGGCCGCGCCGCGTTCGTCTCGCGGATCGCGTTGCGGCCGCGGGTGCCCGGTGGCCGACCGCCGCTGGTCGATGAGTACGCGGATCTATCATCGACGTTCGTTCCGGTCGGGCCTGCCCGGCCGATCTTCGTCCGCTGGCGTTGGCGAGGGCCCGACCGAGACGATCTGCCGCTGGTTGCCACGGTGGTGGTCGAGGACTTCACGGCGCCGCCTGTGCGTGCCATCACCGAACGACGCGGGGCAGCGTGCCGGTGGGTGGAGGGGCCGCTCCAGGGAGTGGGGGAGCCGTGGGATCCGGCGGACGGCCCGGATCTCTCGTTCGTCGTGCTCCGAGGCCCGCCGGGACACCGCGAGCCGTTCTTCGTCGCGTCCAGCTCCGACTTGACCGCCGGCGCGGCGCCGCGTGTCCCTCGGTGGACGTTTGGCGGATGGCCGGGCCCCTATGTCCTTCAGCTGGTCGACGCCGATTCGGCGCAGCAGGGCGATGTCGAGCTCGCGGGCTGCCGTAGCGCCAGAAGCGCGAGTGACCCCGGCACGGACGAGGTCGTCGGGCATTGGGAGTTCCTGTCGCGCTCTCTCGTCATCGAGACGATGTCTCGAGGCGACCAGCGGGTCGTGCTCCGCGATGAAGGTAGTGGTGCATCCGTGACGCTATCGCTGCGCTCCTGGAGGCCATGATGGGAAATGAGTCAAGGGCCGCTGTAGAACCGATCGAGTTCCACCGAATCGTCGTCAGCGCGGAGCCCTATCCGGCGCCCGTCCAGAGCTGGGACGGGCGCGCGTACCAGGCGGCCGTTCAGCGGGTGCTCGACCGGCTGTTCGCGTCCTGTATCGGGCGGATCATCATCCGGCACATCGCGCGCCAGGCGAACGCCGTGGAGATCATCCCCGAGCCTCGGTATGGGCCCCCTGTCGGTGGGCGCGGTGCGCGGGTCGTGCCGGCTCGCGAGCCCCTCGGCCTGCGCGCCGGAACCACGACCTTCGGCGGGGTGGCGACCGGGCAGCCGGGCGACGCGGTGATCGAGTTCACACCCTTCTTCCACGCTGATCCGCGAATGCAGGGAACGCCTCAGGACCAGGGCCCCGGAAGCTACGTCGACGAGGTCCTCCTCGAGGAGCTCTTCCATGCGCTGCGCTGCCTGCTCGGTGTCCTCGACCGGAGACAGGCGCCCTTCGACTTCGACTCGGTCGATGAGTTCCACGCTGCGATGGTCGTGAACATGTATCGCTCCGAGACGGGGCGGCGCTTGAGCCATGCCCACGTGAGGGGGATGGTTCGAGACCACCTGCTGTCGCCATGGAGGGGGCGGACGCCGCAGGATCGGTGGGAGCAGGAGAGGATGCGGGACCTCTGTCGAGAGATGCCGCACCTGACGACTGTCCTGCGTCGCGTGCCGCGGGTCATCTGCGAGCACAACCCCTTCGTCGACTACATGAGGGAAGGACCTCCCTACGTCTTGCCCCTGAGAGCGCCACGGGCGAGCTCACGACGGCACGCTCCGTGAGGTCTGCTATGGCGCGTGGCGGACGTTGACGGCGGGAGCTACCCGCGCACGGCGGCGTTCAGGGCCTCCATGCTCTTGCGGGCGTCGCCGAAGAGCATGTGGGTGTTCTCGATGAAGAAGAGGGGGTTGTCGACGCCGGCGTAGCCTGCGCTCATGCCGCGCTTGAGGACGACGACCTTGCTGGCCTTCCACGCCTCGAGGACGGGCATGCCGTAGATGGGGCTACCGGGATCGTCGAGGGCGCCGGGGTTGACGATGTCGTTGGCGCCGATGACGAGGACGACCGAGGTCTCGGGGAAGTCCTCGTTGATCTCGTCCATCTCGTGGACGATGTCGTAGGGGACGCCGGCCTCCGCCAAGAGCACGTTCATGTGGCCGGGCAGGCGGCCGGCCACCGGGTGGATGGCGAAGCGGACGTTGACGCCCGCGTCGCGCAGGCCGCGGGTGAGCTCCTGGACGGCGTTCTGGGCGCGTGCGACGGCCATGCCGTAGCCGGGCACGATGATGACGCTCTTCGCGCTCTTGAGCCACGCGCCGACGGTGTCCGCGTCGACCTCGCGGATCTCGCCCTCGACCTGCGCCGCTTGCGCCGGCGCCTTGGCGTCGCCGGTGCCGAAGCCGCCGAAGACGACGTTCAGGATCGAGCGGTTCATCGCGCGACACATGATGATCGAGAGGATCGCGCCGCTCGAGCCGACGAGCGCGCCGGTCACGATGAGGAGATCGTTGGCGAGCATGAAGCCCGCCGCCGCCGCCGCCCAGCCCGAGTAGCTGTTCAAGAGCGACACCACGACGGGCATGTCCGCGCCGCCGATCGCCATCACGAGGTGGACGCCGAGCAGCGACGCGAGCGCGGTCATGATCAGGAGCGCGGTCATCGGCTCGAGACCGCCGCGCACGAAGACGACGCCGAGGACGACGATGGCGAGGGCGACGAGCCCGTTGAGGAGGTGGCGGCCCGGCAAGAGCAGGGGCCTGCCGCTCAGGGTGCCGCGGAGCTTGCCCCAGGCGACGATCGAGCCGGTGAACGTGACCGCGCCGACGGCGACGCCGATCCAGATCTCGACGAGGTGGATGCCGTGCTCGACCCCGGTGAGCTCGCGGCCGGGCTCGACGAAGCTGCTGATGCCGACCAGCACCGCGGCCAGGCCGACGAAGGAGTGGAGGATGGCGACGAGCTCGGGCATCGAGGTCATCGCGACCCGGCGCGCGACGACCGCGCCGATCGCGCCTCCGGCGAGGAGCGCCGCGCCCATCGTGGTGAAGCTCGAGATGCCGGGCTGGAGCCCGGTGGCGATCACCGCGAGGGCCATGCCGAGCATGCCGTAGAGGTTGCCGCGCCGCGCGGTCTCCTGCTTGCTCAGCCCGCCGAGGCTGCGGATGAAGAGGACGCCCGCGATGAGGTAGGCGACCGTGAGCGCGCCTTCGCTCATCGCTCCCCCCGCCGGACGTCTTCTCTCCGGAACATGGCCAGCATCCGCTGCGTGACGAGGAAGCCGCCCGAGATGTTGATGGCGGCGACCAGGATGGCCACCGTGCCGAGGATGCCCGCGAGGTCGAGCTCGCCGCTGCCGACCTGCAGCATGCCGCCGACGATGATGATGCCGCTGATCGCGTTGGTGACGCTCATCAGCGGCGTGTGGAGCGCGGGCGAGACGCTCCAGATCACCTGCCAGCCGACGAAGCACGCCAGCACGAAGACCGTCAGGTGCTGGAGGAAGTCCGGCGGCGCGAAGCGGCCGACCACGAAGAGGAAGAGCACGACCAACATGCCGCCGAGAGTGGTGCCCCAGGCGCGCCGGGTCGGGCTCATGATGTTCGATTGAGCGGGCTTGGCGTCGACCGAGGGCGGCGGGCGCGCCGACTGGTGCTTCGCGACGGGCGAGGGCTCGGGCGGCTTGGGCGGCGGGAGGACCTCGCCGCCGTGGGCGACGCATGCGCCGCGGACGATCTCGTCGTCGAGGTCGACGCGCAGGCCCTCGTCCGAGACCAGCTCCTTCAGCAGGTTCGCCACGTTCGCGCTGAAGAAGCGGCTCGCGGAGTGGCCCATGCGGCTGACCAGATCGGTGTAGCCGAGGATGCTCACGCCCTCGTGCACCACCACCTCGTCCCGGCGGGTGAGCTCGCAATTGCCGCCTTGCTCGGCCGCGAGATCGACGACGATCGAGCCGGGCTTGAGCGCCTCGACGACGTCCCGCGGGACGAGGATCGGCGCCTTCTTTCCCGGGACGAGCGCGGTCGTGATGATCACGTCGACCTCGGCGGCCTGCGCGCGGAAGAGCGCCATCTCGGCCTCGATGAACTCCTTGCTCATCGTCTTCGCGTAGCCGCCCTGGCCCTCGCCGCTCTCCTCGAGCTCGACGGTGAGGAAGGTGCCGCCGAGGCTCTCGACCTGCTCCTTGGTCGCGGGGCGGGTGTCGAAGGCGCGCACCTCGGCGCCGAGCGCGCGCGCGGCGGCGATGGC
>JAEZBP010000487.1 GCA_023427125.1 Pseudomonadota bacterium
CCGCTCGTGACCCGCGCGCTCGCACTCCTCGTGATCCTCGCGCTGCCTGGCGGGGCGCTCGGGCAGGACACGTGGAGCGATCCCTTCGCCGGCGTGCGGCGCCTGCACCGGCGCACCTCGAACCAGAACGTGAACGTGCTGGTCGTGGACCTCTGCGCGGCGGGCGTCGAGCTGCGCGCCACCGCGACCTCGGAGCGACGCCGCACGCCCTCGAGCTTCGGCGCGCTGGTCGGCGCGCAGGCCGCGATCAACGGCGACTTCTTCAGCTACACCGACTACTCGACCAACGGCCTCTCGATGCACGCCGGTGACCAGTGGCCGGGCACCGCCGACGGAACCTACGTCGGCCCGGTCGCGTTCGGCCCGAACCGCGCGGACATCATCCCGCACGAGGTGCTCGCCGGCCCCGAGCCGTGGATGCGCGAGATCGTCTCGGGCCACCCGACGATCCTGCGCGACGGCGCCGTCCAGGATCACTCGGGTGATCCGCTCTGCAGCGCCCGCCACCCTCGCACGATCATCGGCATGAGCGCCGATCGCGCGACGCTCTACCTCGCGGTCGTCGACGGCCGGGCCACCACGCGCATCGGCATGACGTGTGTGGAGGAGGCGACGCTGCTCCGCGATCTCGGCGCGAGCATCGCGGTCAACATGGACGGCGGCGGCTCGTCGGCGATGTGGCTCTCCGGGCCGGGCGTCGTGAGCCATCCGTCCGACGGCAGCGAGCGGACGGTGGCCAATCATCTGGCGCTCTACGCGCGCGGATCGGGCGAGCCCGCCCACTGCCCGAACCGCGCGCCGCGCGGCTGGCTCGACGCCGCGACCTGCGAGGAGATGCGCGGCTGGGCGCAGGATCCCGACGAGCCGGAGCGCGCGATCGACGTGCACCTCTACTACGGCGGGCCGGCCGGGGATCCCGCGGCGATCGGCCGCTCGGTGAGCGCGGGGCTCCACCGCGACGACCTCTGCAGCGCGATCGGCTCGTGCGCGCACGGCTTCGCGGCGCGGCCGCCGCGCTCGCTGATGGATGGCGCGGCGCGGCCGGTCTTCGCGTACGGCATCGACACCGCGGGCGGGCGCAACGCGGAGCTCGCCGGCGCGCCGCAGATGCTGGCCTGCGATCCCCCCGCGCTCCCCCTCTCGAGCGCCGAGGGAGTCCTGCGTCACGTGCCGAGCCCCGAGGTCATGGCGGCCTGGGGCTTCGACGTCGCCGACGTCGCGCGGCCGAGCGCCGCGGCCCTCGCCGAGTACGAGCGGGGCGAGCCGTGGCCGAGCGCGATCGAGCTCGTGCGCGCCGAGGGCGAGGATCCCGTCTACGTCGTCGACGGCGCGCGTCGCCGCCACGTCGCGAGCCCGGCGGTGATGGACGCGTGGGGCTTCGGGTGGGACGCGATCCGCACCGTCCCCTCGGCGGAGCTCGCGTCGCTCACCGAGGGCACCGAGTGGATGGACGAGCCCTTCCTCGTCGCGGACGGCGCGGCCATCTACGTCGTCGATCGCGCCGAGCCCGAGCCGGTGATCCCGCCCGTCGACGACGCCGCGGTCACCGCGCCCGACGCGGGTCCGTCGCGCGAGGACGGAGGTGCGCGCGACGTGGGCGAGGATGGACGCTACGTGCTCGGCCCCGGCTGCTCGATCGGCGGGCGGGGCGCGAGCGCCGTCCCTGCGCTGCTGCTCGGGCTCTTGCTCGCGCTCGCCCGCCGCCGATCGTGAGCGCGGCCGGGCGCCGGACGCTGCGTCCTTTCACCTCCCCGCGTGAGGGAAAGCCTGGACGGCCTCACACCGACTCGGCACTCTCCGCCCCCGTGCGCTTCCAGCTGGACCTCTGGCCCCTGATCCTCGTGACGAACCCGCGCAGCTTCGACGAGCTCGTCATCCGCGCGATGAACGACCAGTACGAGCGGATCTGGGCGCGAGGGGAGCGCTACGCGATCGTCTCGCACGTCGAGGCGGCCGCAGGGTCGACGGACGCGCGCGGTCGAAAGCTGCTGGCCGAGTGGGCGGGCCAGTCGCGCGTGCGGCGGATGTCGCGGGAGCTGTGCGTGGGCAGCGCCACCGTCGTCCCCAACCCGATCGCCCGGGGCGGGCTCACCGCCCTGCTGTGGCTCTGGTCGCCGCCCGCTCCCCATCAGACCGTCGCGACGGTCGCAGAGGCCGTCGACTGGTGCCTCGCCCGGATCGAAGCGGAAGGGCTGCGCCTGCCGCGACCCGCCTCCGAGGTGCGCCGCGCTGCCCTCTCCATGACCCGCGAGTGAGCCCTCGCCCGTCACGCAGCGGAGCGACCGGTGTGATCGCGCCCAACTCGACGGTCTTCATGGCCGGCGTGACCTCCTTCACGGCGAAAAGAGCCCGAGCGCGTTCACGCGCCACGCCGACTCGAAGTCGGCGGCGCTCACGCGTCGAGCGAGCCGACCCCCCGAGCCGGCGTTGAACACCAGCACGTCCACCTCGCCGAGCTCGCCTCGTATGGCGTCGAACGCACGCGCGACGGACTCCGCCGCCGCCGGCTCTGCCGTCGGCGAGCCCGAGCAGCCCAACTGTCAGGCGGTCAGGCTCAGCGGGTGGAGCGCGGATCCGCGATGCGGCTCATCAGGAGCAGTCGAGATCGATCATGCACGAACACGATGAACGGATGATCGAAGACGATGTGGACCGGGTCCGAGCGGATCACGATATCGATCTGCGTCAGCGAGCGCGCGCGGATCCCGTGCTCGTCCATCGCGAACTCCGTCGCATGAAGCGCGGCGCCGAGCTCGGCCTCGCGTCCATCAGGGGCACGCAGCCCACGCGCGTCGACACCGAGCTCGGCGAGCGCCGAGCCGAGATCCGCTGTGGTCGCGAACGCGGCCATGGGGATCGACACCTGGACCTCATCGGTACGAAGCGTCGATCCTCGCATCCATCCTTCGAGGCGAGCCGCGGTCAGCCCCGACTCGAACGCCGGGAGGCCATCGACCGCCCGTGGAAGGACGAAAGTGGCGAAGTACCCGCCGCGCAACGCCACCTCGACGATATCGGCGTCCGACTCCCGAGAGAACGGCGTGTCGCGCTTGCTCCACATCGTGGGGACGGACACGACCTCACCGCTCTCCAACGTGAAAGGCCTCTCCTCGGTGGCATAGGCCATGAACGGCTCGGACCAATGCGCCGCGAAGGTCATCGTCGAGACGACGAGCAGATCATGCGGTTGCTCCGAGCGCGCCAGATCCCCGGGGTCCAGCCCCCGCGCGGCGATCCAACGAGAGATGCGCGCTCGGCCGGCTGCGGACGCGCGGCGCAAGGGAACCCGGACCGCCTGGACCGCATGGCGGCGGCGCAGCCTCTCGAGTCGTGGCGCCGGGATCTGAAGCGCGGGATCGATGAACACGGCCGCTGCGAGCACGAGCGTGCTCCCGCCTCGTCTGTGCCGGGCCGCTCGAAGGCTCCGGTCCCCTCCCTCGCTCAGCAGTCGAGCGAGCTCCGAGCCAGGGTCGATCACCATCGTCTCGCCCAGCGCTCGAAGCGCGAGGGTGAGCGCAGCCGGCGCGATGACCCGGTTGCCGGACGAGCCTGCGCTCGAGGCCGTCCACATGCGAAGCCCGAGCGCAGCGCTCGGCGATCGCGCCTCGTCCTCTTGCGCACGCGCTCCGCCGGCCCGCACGGGAGCGAGCGCGAGCGCGAGCACCACCAGCGCGGGGAGGAGCGCCAACGCCGTTGAAGGCCGTTGCAACAAGGGCTGATGGAGACACCATCTTCTTTGGAAATCAGGCACTCGACACCTCCACCCGGCCGAGCATAGCATTCGGAGATGACATACGTGCTCCTGGTGGCCGATGAGAGCTTTGCGCGTCACAGCGGAGGGACAGAGGGACGGCGGTTGTTTCGCCACAACCGCATCTGGGCGGAGCAGGTCGCCGCGCGGCGCCCCGAGGTGAGCATCCGCGTGCTCTCCGTCACGTCGAACGACGAGGTCTGGAGCACAACGCTGGCCGGCTATCGCGCGGCGGCTCGCGCAGCCGGCCCGAGCGGCACCGTAGGCGTCCTCGTCGGCCACGGCTTCGGAGGGACCCGAGTGGCCGCCGACCTCGCACCGCCCCCACACTGCCGGATCTACGAGGATCAGCTCGTCGGTCTCTCGAGGAACAGTATCCCCGGGACATTGGCTCGAGAGCAGGAGCGGGTCATCGCGATCGCGAGCGCGCTCGCCGGCGCCCAGCCCAAGGTCGACCTCTACACCTGCAACCTCGGCTCGGGGACTGGCATCGGCTTCCTCAACCACCTCGCCGAGGTCTGGCGTGTCAGGGTGCGAGCCTTGATGGGCAAGCTCGGGTCGATGGAACCCCGCGGAGAGCCTGTCGATATGTACCTGACTGACCGCGCTCCGGGCGTTCCTCGCGGCCGTTGGCGCGATCGACTTCCCGAAGACATCTTCTGGCGATCGTCCCAAATGCTTGAGCGGCCGATCGAGATGCCGTCGTTCAAGGCTTCAGCTCCCGCCCACCCTGCGCTCGGCGAGCAGTGAGAGCGTAGAGACAAATGCCAGTCCTCGACATCACGGTCGTCGGCGCGCCCGACGATCCCGCCCTCGCCTCCAGGCTGGCCGGCGCCGCCGTTCGCGTGCTCCGCGCCGAGCGCACGCGGGTGCGCCTCCATCGGCTCGCCCGTTCCGACTACGCCGAGAGCGGCACCGACGCGCCCGCGCCGGTCTTCGTGAGCCTCCTCCTCGCGGACGCGCCGCCGGAGCGTGCTGCGCTCGCGCGCGAGCTCGCCGCTGCGATCGCCGAGGTAGTCGACCGCCCGAGCGCGAGCGTGCACGTCCTCTTCGAGCCGCCGGGCGCCGGCCGCGTCGCGTTCGGCGGCGTCCTCGTCCCGGCTGCCGAGCGCGAGCGCGTCTCGAGCGGCGCGAAGTGGGAGTCGATCGTCGGCTACAGCCGCGCCGTGCGCGCGGGCGACCACATCGCGGTCACCGGCACGACCTCGTTCGACGACTACGGCAAGCCCTTCGGCGAGGGCGACGCCTACGCGCAGGCCAAGCGCTGCCTCCTCAACATCGAGCGCGCGCTCTGCCGCCTCGGCGCGCGCCTCGAGCACGTCGTGCGCACCCGCATGTTCGTCACCGACATCACCCGCGACTGGCAGGCGATCGGCCGCGCCCACGCCGAGGTGCTCGGCCACGTCCGCCCCGCCACCACGATGGTCGAGATCGAGGCACTCATCGAGCCATGGATGCTCGTCGAGATCGAGGCCGACGCCTTCCTCGGCTGAGGCCGAGCTGGTAAGGACGGCGAGACGAATGCTGCCCTGGCACCACTTCAACAGCCCGATCGAGCAGTGGGCCAACCTGCCGTCGTTCTTGATCGGCGAGGTGATGTTCATCGCCCTCGCGGCGCTCGCGCTGGTGCACGCGCTCCGCTCGGGGCGCGATCACCTCTTGATCTGGATCGGCGCGCTGATCGCCGGCACCGCCAACGACGCGATCTTCATGGCGCTGCCGCTGGTCGACAACTTCTGGCAGGCCCAGGCCACGATCATGCTGACCGCGCGGATGCCGCTCTACATCCCGTGCGTGTACGTGTGCTTCATGTACTTCCCGACGGTCGCGGTGCGCCGCTTGCGGCTGCGGCCGCTGCCCCAGGCGGCCCTGACGGGGATCGTCGCGAGCCTCTTCTACGCGCCCTACGACATCGTCGGCGCCAAGTTCCTCTGGTGGACCTGGCACGACACCGACGCGCCGATCGCCGCGCGGATCTTGGGCGCGCCGGTCGGCAGCAGCCTCTGGGTGCTGACCTTCGTCGCGGCGTTCGCGTGGCTGCTCGATCGCGCCATCGCTCGCGATCCGGAGGTGCGCGGCCGCACCTTCGCGCTCGGCCTGGGCCTGGTCGCCGCGTTCACGACGCTCCTGATGATGCTGCAGATGACGATCCTGCAGCAGCTCGACGGCGGGACCCCGGCCTACTTCGCGCTGGCGGGCGGCGCCGCGGTCTACCTGGGCCTCGTCGCGTGGGGCTGGCGCTCGGCCGATCCCGAGCCCGAGCGGCCGAAGGACAAGCTCCTCTACGGCGCGGCGATCGTCTACTTCGTCACGCTCACCGCGATCATGGCCGCCTTCGATCCGGCGACGCACCGCAGCACCGGCGTCCACCAGACCGCGGGCGAGTGCGGCGTCGTGGTCACCGACATCACCGGCGCGACCCGGCACGAGTACCTCTGCGCGCGCGACTTCGACGAGGACTACAGCTTCGAGTGCGTCGACGCGCTGCCCGCCGACGGAGCGCGCTGGTACACGATCTGCGGGCGAGCCCACACGAGCTTCGCGCGCTGGGTGCTCGGCGTGGCGCTGCTCGGCGCGGTGGGCATCGGGCTCTTCACGATGCTGCTCGGGCCCGGTCGCAAGCGCCTTCGTGCTTCCTGAAGCCCCTCTCGCCTTCCGGTTCAAACCCGGGTCGGCGGGAAGCAGAGCTCAATGCTGCGACATGCACGCGAGGCAGGGCGGCTCGTCGCAGGGCGCGGTGGTCTCGCTGCAGATGCCGATCGGGCCGCCGGGGAGCTGGCAGCGATCGCCGATGCGCTCGCAGGCGGCGGGCTCGCGGGGCGTCGAGGGCGGGGCGTCGCAGCCGAGGAGGAGCAGCGCCAGGATGGTCCCGGCGCGCATCATCGCGCGCGCGCCTCGAGGACCTGGCGGGCCATGCGCTCGGCGGCCTGCACCGCCCCCTCGGAGTGGGCGTTCTCGGTCGTGTCGCCGCCGATCCAGACGCGGCCCATCGGCGTGCGAAGGTGCTGCGCGAGCGCGTCGAAGCGGCTGCGGCCCTGATCGAGCGGCCAGTAGGCCACCGCGCGCGGATAGGGAAAGATCTCGGCGTCGAGGAAGTGCGCGGAGATGCCGGGGAAGAGCGCGTCCATGCTCTCGTAGGCGCGCGCGCGGATCGCGTCGTGGCTCAGGTGCATGACGTCGCGCGCGAAGCGGGCGTGGAGCAGGAGCGTGAAGAGGCGAGGCTCGTCGCCGCCCTCGCCGCAGGGGCGCTGCTCGGAGCTCGCGTCGTAGATGCTACCGGCCGGCGTGTCGCTCAGGAGCGTGAGCACCTCCGTCGTGCGGCCCTCGACCTCGACGTGGGTCAGCGAGCAGGCCTCGGGCCTCGAGCGGATCAGCACCTTCACGTAGGAGGCGGCGCCGGTGGTGGCGAGCGCGCGCGCGCGATCCTCGTCGAGCGGCGGATCGAACTGGACGCGCGCCACGTCCCACACCGGCATGGTCAAGAGCACCTGATCGGCGCGCAGCGTGTGGAAGGTGCTTCCGTCACGGAGCACCCGCACGCTCACGCCCTCGTCGTCCTGCGCCACCGCCGTCACGCGCACGTTGGTGAACACGCGCCCGGCCGGGATGCGCGCGAGGAGCGCCTCGATGAAGCCGATGTTGCCGGCGCGCACGTGGTAGTTGGTCTCGCCGAAGCCGTCGGGCGTGTCGAGGAAGAGGCGCATCTCGTCGATGCCGTCGAGCGCCGCGATGCGGTCCCACTCGATGGCCATCTCGGGCTCCGCGGTGACGCGGATCCACTCGGCGACGCGAGGCGGCAGGCCCTCGCTCGCGATCCACGCGGCGAAGCTCGTCGAGGCGAGCGGCGCCAGCTCGGCGGGGAGCGGCTCGCCGCGCAGCACGGTGTGCTCGAGCCGCTCGTAGATCGCCCAGGTGCGCGCCATCCACGCCAGCAGCGCCTCGCGCTCGGCCGCATCGAAGAGGCCAGCGAGGTAGGCGTCGCGCACCTCCTCGCGCGTCGGCTCCGCGTCGTCGTCGAAGGGCCAGTTGTACGGGATGACCCGCCCATCGAGCCGCACCGAAGAGTGCGCCTCGGGCTCCTCGGCCAGCTCGACCTCGAGCTCGCGCAAGAGCGGGTACGCGGGGCTTCGCGCCCAGTACTCCTCCATGTGCGCCTCGCCGTGGAGGCCGTCGGGCCACGTCACCGTCTGCACGCGCCCCCCCGGCCGCGGCGCCGCCTAGAGCACCACGACGTCGACGCCCTGCGCCGCGAGCCGATAGGCGGCGGTGAGCCCGGCCAGACCGCTGCCGACCACCACCACCTCCGCGCGCTCCGGCAGCGCGGGCGAGGCAGCGACATTCGCCGCAACGGTCGGCCCGGCGGGCACGGCCGCGCCGCAAGCGGCCAAGAGGAGAAGTGAGACGGCGAGCACGGGCGTTCGAAGGGACATGCGCGCGAGCATACCCGCAGTGAGCGCCTCACCGTAATGGCCGCGGTCCATCTCGTGGGCGTGCGGACGATGCCCTGTGACGCGGGGTCGACACCGCGACGCTCCGGCGACGACCGCCCGTCCCGCGAGACCTTCTTCGCGACGGCCGCATGGTCTACCCTGGCGCGCATGGGGATCGACGAGCGACTTGTGGCCGGCGCCCTGGCGGTCGGGTTGATGGCCTGCGGCGGACGCGTCGTGCTGGCGCGCCCTGATGGGACGCGTGGCGGGGACTGCTACGCGGACGGAACCTGCGACGTCGGGCTCGAGTGCTATCGCGAGATCTGCGTGCCGACCGCGCCACCCGGGCACGACGCTGGACCCACGACGCCGCCGCCCCCGAGGCGCGACGCGGGCGAGCCGCTACCCCCCGATCCTCCCGATGCCGGACCCCCGCCGGTGAGCCACGACGTCCTCGCCAGCGGGAGCGGGATGTTGATCGCGCTATTCCCGACGGCCAGCGGGATCCTCGTCGTGGATCAAAGCGCCGCGCGCCTCATGGACCGCGGGGGCTCCGAGCTCGCTCGCTTCGAGCCGGGCCGCGAGATCACCGCCGCCGCCTTCGACGGGACGTACCTCGGGATCTCGGACCGCGCGAAGCTCACGGTGCTGGAGCCCGATCTGGCGTCCACAGGGGAGACGCTCCTCACCGAATGGTGCGCCTCGGCCGCGGTGATGAGCGACCATCGCTTCGTGTGCGGGCCATCCAATGACTGGGACCGGATCTTCACCACTTACGACATGGTGTCGCTCGCCACGCTCGCGACGTCGGAGCCCGAGACCTACAACGGCATCCCGATGACGCGGGTACCGGGTCGCGACCACTTCATCACCGTCAGCGGAGGGTCTCCGAGCGACCTCCACCTGTACGAGGTGGAGACGACCGGCGCCGCCGTGTATCTCGGTGAGTCCCCGTATCATGGTGATTTTCCGGTGCGGAACGTGTTCTCTTTCGTCGGTGATCCGGCGACGCACGTCGTGACGCATCAGGGGCTGATGCTCGAGATCTTCGCGCCCGGATGTGACTTCGCGACCACCTCGTTCGAGCGGGACTGCTTCATACGCGACGGTGATCTCGGCACGCTCCCCGTCGACGGGTCGTACGAGATGATGACTCGCGATGCGGCGGGGCTCATCTATGGCCTCGATGATCCGACGGATCGGTGGTTCGACGACACCTACTGCGAGGCGGGCTGCGTGATCCACCGCGTGGACCCCACGGCCCGCTCGATCGTGTCGATGGTGCCCCACACAGGCCCCTTCGTCGCTCCGGTGACCATGGCGCACGACCCGACCTCCTCCGCGTTGGTGCTGGGCGTCCATACCGCGGGCGACCGCTTCGACGGCTACACCGCTTACGAGGTGAGGCTGGCCTCGTACGAGTAGCGGGCTCCCCGTCTCATCAGCGCCCGCGGAGCTGCGCGAGGAGCGAGCGGGCGGCGGGGGCCTCCTCCCGGCGCGCCCTGGGTTTCGAGGATCGCCGCGAGCTCCTCGAGCAGCGCCGCGTGGCTCTCGACGCTCCGGCTGACCTTGCGCACCGCGGTGCGCAGCACCTCGAGCGCCTCCTCGCCGCGGCCCATCGCCTCGAGCAGCTCCGCGCGCATCGAGTACGCGGAGATGCGGTGCGGATCGAGCGCGATCGCGCCCTCGCACGCGTGGAGCGCCGCGTCGAGCTCGCCCTGGCCGCGCAGGATCGTCGCCTCGATCTCGTAGAGGCCCGGATCGGCCGGATCGAGATCGCGCGAGCGATGGAGCGCCGCGCGCGCCTCGTCGAGGCGGCCGAGGCCGAGG
>JAEZBP010000654.1 GCA_023427125.1 Pseudomonadota bacterium
GGGTGAGCAGGGCCGCCGGCGCGAGGAGCCACGCCGGTCCCGCGGGGCGCGAGGGCGCGGCGGCGCACGTGCCCTGGAGCGGCATGCCGCGCGGGATCGGCGCCTCGGGGCTCAGCAGGCCCTCGGGGTAGACGGAGCAGATCCCGGCGATGTCGTCGGCGCTCAGCGTGCGCTTCTCGAGATCGCCGGGCGCGCTCGAGGCGTACATGGTGGCCTCGGGGTCGACCGCGTGAGCGAGGCCGATCAGGTGGCCGAGCTCGTGGGTCAGCGTGTTCTCGACGTCGGTGGCCGCGCTCCCCGGCGCGTCGGTGTCGGTCCAGTAGTGGTGGACGCCGTTGAGATCGATGTCGGCGTCGAGGATCTGGCCGGTCGAGACGCGGTAGACGACGGTGGTGAGCGCGAGGACCTCCATCTCGTCGGGCCACTCGTCCTCGCGCCAGACGATGCGGTTCTCGCCGTCGTGGGCGCCGCGGTCGAGGTTCGTGGTGAGCCCGGCCGGCGGCCCGTCGTGGAAGAGGCGGAAGTCGCTGCAGCCCTCGGCGGCCAGGTTCCAGCTCGCCACCGCGCGGTCGACCGCCCGCGCGACGGCCCCCTCGGGCACGTCGGCGCAGGTGTGGGCGGCGGCGTAGACGTGCACCCACCGGTAGCGCCAGTAGAGCGGCGTCGTGGGGTCGCTCTCGACCGTCGAGCGCTCGAACGCCAAGACCGTCGGCGCGAGCGCGGACGGAGCGAGCGCGGCGGCCGCCAGCAAGGCGACCGCCGCTCCTACACGCCGCATCCTTCACGCCGCATCGAGCGAGGAGGATACGTCACCGAGCGCGCACCACGAAGCCCCGCTGCTGCGCGGCGGGCAGCGCGCGGAGCTCGTCGATCGACACGAGGCCCCCATCCGACTCGCCGCCCACGATGTCGAGCAGATCCTCGCCCGGCATGTAGCGCCCGTCGCCGTTGCGATCGAAGACCACGTCGAAGCCCGCCTCCAGCTCACCGTCGCCGAGCGGCACGACGCCGAAGCGCGTCGGCGCGGTGTTGGTGCAGCCCGTCTCCGGCGGATGGTCCATCGCGCTGAGCGCGAAGTGCGCGAACTCGACGCCTCCGTCCGCGTCCGCCATCGCCGGGTTGTTCCAGAAGGCGTCGAAGTCCTGGTGACGCACGATCCACTTGGTCACGCTGAAGTGATAGCGGTGCATGACCGGCGGGTTCAGGTAGAGGAAGACCGGCTCGCCGGCCGCGTAGTCGTTCGTCCACCGACCGTCGTCGCGCGCGTGGCTGTCGTACGCGATGTTGACGAGGATGTGGCTCTCCTCCCGCGCGCGCAGCCACGCCTGGCTGTACTGCACGGTGAAGCCGACGCGCCCGATGCCGTCGGCGCCGTCCTTCGCGTCGAAGCGCCACTCGAAGGCGCCGTCGCGATCGACGTCGACGAGGATGTCGTAGAGGCCGACGTGCGCGAGCTCCGGCGTGAAGAGCGCGGTCGGCGCGATGCGCCCCTCCTCGTCGACGCGCACCGCGATCGGGCCGGCGATCCAGTCGGCGTCGCCCTCGCGCGGCATCGCGCGGCCGCGCCACTCGTCGTAGTCGCGCGCGACGTAGACGTCGACGTCGCGGCCCGCCGCGCTCTCCGGGAAGCCCTCGCCCGCGACGTGCACCGGGCCGACCTGCTCGCCCGGATCGGCGCCGCCGACGGCGAACGAGTTCGAGGGCTCGCCGGCCGCGTTGGCGGCGAAGACGTGCGGCGGGTGCGGCTCCTCGACGTTCCACCCCGGCACCTGCAGGGCGGGCACGCCGGCGAGCTGGATCGCGGTGGACGCGCGGACCGCGCCGGCCTGATCGCGCAGGCTCACGTCGAGCGTCGTGCCGTCGGCGACCCGGCCGTCCTCGCCGACGTCGTGGAGCACGGTCGCGAGGAAGACGACGCCGCCGCGATCGGTGCGGACGTCGCCCTCGCTCATCAGCGCGCCGCCGGGCGCGGTGACCTCGAAGCGGTACATCGTCTCGGGATCGAGCGCGGCGAGGTCGCCGATGCGCAGGCCGAGCGAGTCGCCGGTGCGGAGCACGCCGCGCTCTCCGGTGGAGCCCATGAGCGCGAAGCTCGTCGCGCCCGGATCGAGCGTGTCGAGCTCGTCGTCGGGGAGGCCGAGCGAGGCGGCGCAGCCCGACGCGAGCGGAAAGACGAGAGCGAGAGCGGCAGCGAGTCGATCCATCGGTCCCTCCGAGTCGAGAGGGGCCACACCCAAGACGCATGCCAGCTGGCGCGACACGCGAAGCGAGGCGCCCGCTCGCGCACGGAGCGCGCCCCGCTCCGCGCGCGGCCTCGCGAGACCCCAGCGCCGACGTGACCTATGTTCCCCGAGCGATGTCCGACGACGACGAGATCGTCTCGCTCGAGATCGACGGCGTGCTCGATCTCCATACGTTCCGGCCGTCGGAGGTCCCCGACCTCGTGCCGACGTGGCTCGACGAGTGCAAAGCGCACGGGATCCTCGAGGTGCGGATCATCCACGGCAAGGGCCGCGGGGTCCTTCGGAGGACGGTGCACGCGATCCTCGAGCGGCGCGAGGACGTGATCCGCTTCGGGCTCGCGCCCGCGCACCTCGGCGGCTGGGGCGCCACCGTCGCGACCCTCACGCGGTAGCTGATGACCGAATGCGATTGCACGACGGGCTCGCCTCACCGTTCGGCCTGAGCCGGCGCGAAGCGCCGAGTCGAAGGCCGCGCGTCCGCGCGCTCAGGGCGAAAGGTAGGGAGCGGTCCATGGTGTCCGCGAGTCGTGATCGGTCGTTCAGAGATCCGGCGCGCCGCGGTGCACGGCGTAGGTCACGAAGCCGGGCTCGAGCGGAGTGACGACGAGCTCGTAGAGGAAGCCGTCCTCGAGGGGCACGACGGCGACGGGATCGGTCGGGCCGTCCGCCTCCGCGACGAAGAGGCCGAAGGGGCCGGTCGAGACCGCGTCGGTCGGAAGGAGCAAGGGCTGATCGGGGACGAAGCGCGGGATCACGTTGACGAAGCGCAGGCTCTCGGGCGGCGGGTGCATCGAGACGCGCGCGCCCGCCGCGGCCGTGACGCTCGCGCCCTCCACCCGCACCGCCTGGCCGACGTAGCCGCCACCGAGGACGAGATCGATGCCCTCGGCGCGCAGGCCGTCGAGGAGCGAGCCGGGATCCCGCGGGAGCACGTAGAGCTCGACGCCGAAGCGATCTTCCTCGTCGGTCGGAGCGACGACCATCGGGTTGAGGGTCGGCGCGACCGCCGCCGCGCCATCCTCGGCGCTGACCAGGAGATCGTGCCGGTAGCCGATCGGGACGTTCGTGAGGATGAAGGTGCCGTCGGCGCCGGTCGGCGCGGAGCGCACGCGCTCGGGGTCCGATCGCAGCGCGACGATCATCGAAGGCGCCGCCGTGCAGCCCGCGGCCGACGCGCAGGTCTCGGCGTCGACGACCCGGCCGCGCAGGGTGATCGTCCCGTTCGGCGCGTGGATCTCGGCGGCGCAGCCGGCGAAAAGGACCACGGCGAGGAGCGCGCGCATCGCGAGAAGCATGCACCCGCCGACCCCAGCACGGGAGCGCGGAATGCTCCACGCTCCCCGTGCGCTTGTCGCGAGCACGGCGGAACGCGAGGGCGAGAGCGCGGCATGGCGGCTGCAATCGCGGCTCGGGACGGAGGTCTCGAACATGCGCTCGCTTCGCACACTCGCCGCTCTCGCTCTCATCGCCCTCGCGCCGGGGTGCGTGGGCTCGTTCGGGGCGCCCGAGGATCGCTTCCAGCAGCCGCCGCCCGGCGAGCACGGCGAGGTGCCGACGCCCGCGTGCCCGGCCGATCCCGACTGCAACATCGGCGGCGACTGCTCCCTCTACGTCTGCCCCGACTACTGGATCTGCGAGGACCAGCCGGACGGCACGAAGCGATGCCTGAACCCCGGCCCCGCCTATCCGGACGGCGGAGGCGACTGGGTCTGCGCCGACGTCTCGGGCACGACCGAGTGCCGCCGCCCCGGCAGCGACTTCCCCGACCAGGGCGGCGGCAGCGAGTGGAGCTGCGAGGCGCGAGGCGAGTTCGTCGTCTGCACCGACACGACCCCGAGCTACCCCGACGGCGGCGACGGCGGCCCCTACCACTGCTGGTTCGCCAACGAGTTCCGCGTCTGCGCGACCTTCCCCGGCGATGGCGGCGGGTGGGTCTGCCACGACACCGCGACCGGCAGCGAGTGCCGCAACGACAGCCCCGACTACCCGGACGATCGCGTCTGGAGCTGCTGGGACGACGCGGGCCGGACCTTCTGCCGGACGGCCGGCGGCGATCTCCCCGACGGCGGCGGCGGCAGCGAGTGGTACTGCGAGGCGCAGGGTGAGTTCGTCGTCTGCACCGACGACACCCCCGACTACCCGGACGACGGCGGCGGGACCCCCTACGACTGCCGCTTCGGCGACGAGTTTCGCGTCTGCACGACGGACATCCCGGACGGCGGCGACGACGAGTGCGTGCCCGGCACCGAGCGCTGGTGCGACGACGCGGTCTACTGCTCGTGGGGCAAGCAGGGCTGCCTGCCCGATGGAACCTGGGGCGCGTGCATCGAGCCCACCGTCTCGCGCGACGGCCTCGCCGATCGCCCGGACACCGCGTGCGGCTGCCGCTTCTTCTACTTCAACGCCGAGTGCTGCGAGGACCAGGAGGATCGCAACGGCGACGGCGCGCCCGACTGCATCATCCCGGCGGCGCACACGCCGCCCGCGTGCACCACCGACGGCGGCCTCTGCAGCTACTGCGACTCGCACACCGACTGCGGCGGCGACGCCGACCTCTGCATCTTCCGCAGCGACGGCTACGCGATGTGCGGCCGCGACTGCAGCACCGAGGGCTGCCCCGACGGCTACAGCTGCCAGCCCCTCACCACGCGCTCCGGCACCGTGCACCAGTGCGCCCCCACCACCGGCTCCTGCGAGTGACCCCGATCGACCGCTCTCCTCTGGAAGAAGGAATCGACATCATGCGTACCCCGCTGCTTCGCCTGTCCGTCCTCTCGCTCTTCCTCCTCCCGGTGAGCGCCCGCGCCTACTACCTCGAGACGCGCGGCGACACGACGGAGCCGACGCGCTACGCCGACGCCGACGAGAGCAGCGCCGAGACGATCGACGTCGTCTATCGGGTCAACGCCGCGACCTTCCCGGCCGGCGTCGCCGGCGTCGGCGAGGCCATCGACGCGGCGTTCGCGACCTGGACGAGCGCCGAGTGCGGCAGCGTCGCGTTCGGCGCGGGCGAGCCGAGCGAGGCGACCGATCGCACGCACTGGACGCACGACGAGGGCGACGTCTACGTGCTCGTCTACTTCACCGACAGCGACGAGGAGTGGTCGAGCGGGCCCGCCGTCGGGCACTTCTGGTTCGGCTACGATCCGATCGGCGCGCTGATCGGCGCCACCGTCGTGCTGAACAGCCGCGACCACGCGTGGGCCACCGACGGAGCGACGAGCGCGCTCGACGTGCAGTCGGTCGTCACCGCGCTGATCGGGCGCTCGCTCGGCATCACCTCGGCGCTCGAGGGCAACGCGACCTTCCCGCGCTACGCGCCCGGCGACCTCACGAAGCGCGAGCTCGGCGACGACGATCGCGCGGCGCTCGCCTACCTCTATCCGGTCGCGGGCTGCGCCGAGCCTCCCGCCCCCGAGGCCACCTGCGACGGCTCCTTCGATCACGAGATGCCCTGCCCGCCGCGGCCCGAGACGACGCCGGGCGACGCCGGCACCCTCGGCCCCGGCGACGACGCGGGCCCGATCGGCGTGGCCGACGGCGGCGTGAGCGAGAGCGACGCGGGCGGAGGCGGCGCGACGAGCGGGGGCTGCAGCGCCGGCC